>JBBPYZ010000093.1:0-6259 GCA_038199465.1 Acidimicrobiales bacterium
ATCTCCACCAGCCAGGCGAGCCCCCGGCGCTGGTAGGGCCGCAGGGTGGCGGCCAGGCCGGGCGGCTCGGGCAGCTCGCGCTGGCCCTCCTCACCGTGGCCACGCCGCAGACGGGCCACCAGGTCGGCGACAGCCCCCTCGGCCCGCACCTCGACGCTGGTGCCGTCGCCGTCCTCGACCCTGCCGACCAGCGCCGCAGCCAGCGCCTCGCCCGGGGTGAGGGTGCGG
Organism: Acidimicrobiales bacterium; assembly: GCA_038199465.1. Taxonomy (GTDB): domain Bacteria; phylum Actinomycetota; class Acidimicrobiia; order Acidimicrobiales; family JAUJNH01; genus JAUJNH01. Next base: position 229 of record JBBPYZ010000093.1, read on the forward strand.
GCCCGGCGCTGGCGGACCCGCTCGACCAGGCCGGGGTCGGCCACCACCCACCGGCCCCGGAGGCGTACGAGCGGTCGCTTGGCCTCGACCAGTGCATCGAGGTCGGCCCGGCTCAGCTGCTCGCCGTCGAGGGACGCCTCCCACCGCAGTTCGACCAGGGCGCCGAGGCCGAGGCCGCCGGCGGTGACCGGCAGGGGCGCCTCGGTGGGCGAACGGGTTGCGGGGCGCTCCTCCTCTGCGACCACGGCTCGCAGGTCGATCCGGCCCGAGGTCAGCTCGGTCGGCCACAGGACCTCGAGCCCGGCCGCGCCCAGGTCGGCGGCCACGGGCCCGAGAAGGTCGACGGCCTCGTCGTCGGACAGCGCCAGGCGGGCGGGGCGGGCCTGCTCGAGCAGCCGGGCCACCGGCGGCCACACCCGCCGGGCCCGGCGCAGGGCGATGAGCAGGTCGGCCTCGGCGTCGGGGCCGAGCCGGCTCAGCACCACCTCCGGGGCGTCCCACAGATCGGCGGCGTCGATCACCAGGCTGGGATCGAGCTGGCTGCGCAGCTGGAGCACCGCCTCGAGGTCGCCCTCGGGGCCGAGCGGCAGGCTGAGCCGCAAGCCCGGGCGGGCCCGGTCGCCGGGTCCTCCTGCGACGTCGAGCCAGGCCTCGACGGCGCCGCTGAGCGGCCCGCCCGCCGGTGCCGCGAAGCCTCGGCCGCCCTCGGCCGGCGCCCCCGCGGTGCGCACCAGGCGGTCGGCCACGGCGTCGAGGAACTGGCGGGCGGCGACGGCAGGGCTGGTCACCCGCGTCGGGGCCCGGTCGGTCAGCGCAAGGGCGTGGGCGGCCGGCGGCAGGGCCTCGGCCAGCTCGGCCAGGCGGCGGTCATCCCCGGTGTCGAGCGGCCCGACCTGCCACGCTGCGCCCCCCGCGGGCGACCGGGCCGGCCGCAGGCGGCCGCGAGCCACCAGGTCCACCGCCAGCTTGGCGGCCACGGCCCACCCGGCGAGGGAGGGCCTGACCTCGGCGTCGACGGGCAGCCCGACCAGGTGGGGCAGGGCCTCGCCGAGCGGCACCAGCCGGGCCGGGACCGTGCGACGACGTGACCCCCGGGCCGTCGGCAGGACCACCTGGAACGGGGCCCCGCCCCGGACCGGCCACAGGGCGATGACCGCGGCGCCGGGGGGCTCGGCGGGGACGAAGGTGGCCTCCATCCCCACGTCGAGCATCCGGCGAACGCTACCGGGGGGCCGGGTGCAGCTCGACCACGGGGATCTCCCGGTCGGTCCGCTCCTGGTAGCCGGCATAGCCCCGGTAGGTGGCGGTGACCACGGGCCACAGCTCGGCCCGCTCCGGCTGGCTCAGGACCCGGGCGACCATGGGGAAGGTCCGCCCGTCCCGCTCCACCGACACCTCGGGGTGGGCCACCAGGTTCAGGTACCAGGCCGGGTGGCGGGCGTCGCCGCCCTTGCTGGCCACGACGTAGGTGTGCCCCTTGTGCTCGATGACCGTGAGCGGCGTGGGCCGCAGCCGGCCGCTCGTCCGGCCGGTCGTCGACAGGATGACCACGGGCATCCCGGCCACCCGGCCCCCGATGCGCCCCCGGCTCAGCCGGAGCACCAGCGGGTGCACCACCTTGGCCAACTTGAACAGCTCGTCCTTCACCGAGAGCGCCACGGGCCCATCCTCCCTCGCCCGGGATGGCGCCGTCCGCCGCTGGTGCTCCCTAACCTCAGGCGCATGAAGCAACGCTCGATGTCGTCTGGCTGCACCCTCGCCGTGGCGGCGATCGCGGTGTCCGCGCTCACGGGCTGCGTCAGGGCGCCGTCGACGGTAGCGGCCTCGGACGTGCCGAGCTGGGCCGCTCCGCTGGGGATCGGCGTGGTCCTCCTGCTCGCCGTTGGCCTGCGGTTGCTGTTCCTCGTCCGCCGCCGCCACCAGCGCAAGTCGGCCGGGCCCGGGGTCACCGCCCAGCTGGCCCAGGCCCAGCCGCCGCCGACGAGCCCCCTCCCGCCCCCGCCCCGTCCGGCTCCCGATTTCGGGGCACCCCCCTCCGGAGGGCCCGCTCCTCTGACCGGTTCGCCTGAGCCGGTGTGGCGCGATCCGGACTTCCAGGCCGGTTCACCGCCCCCGCCCCCGCCGCCGCCCCCGCCGCCCGTTCCCGCACCGGGGCCGGCCCCCGTCGGCCCCGCACCCGTGGCCGGGTGGTACCCCGATCCGGGGGGCCGCCAGGCGGCCCGCTACTGGGACGGCGGCTCCTGGACCCGGCACACCCGCTAGCGCGAGCCGAAGGGCGCCTGGGGGGTGTGGGAGGCCGGCACCAGCTCCTCCGCCGGGGGCGGGCCCGGCGGGCGGCCCGCACCAAACGGGCGACCGCCCAGCGCCTCCCGCCCGTGGGGGGTAACCCAGCCCGAGAGGTCGGGGCCGACCGGCACGATCCCGGTCGGGTTGAGGTCGCGGTGGACCTCGTAGTAGTGGCGCTTGATGTGATCGAAGTCGATGGTGTCACCGAAGCCGGGCGTCTGGAACAGGTCCCGCGCGTACGCCCACAGCACCGGCATCTCGCTCAGCTTGGACCGGTTGCACTTGAAGTGGCCGTGGTAGACGGGGTCGAAGCGGGCCAGGGTGGTGAATAGGCGCACGTCGGCCTCGGTGATGGTGTCGCCTACCAGGTAGCGCTGCTGGGTCAACCGATCCGACAGCCAGTCGAGGCGGGAGAACAGGCGGGCGTGGGCCTTCTCGTAAGCTTTCTGGCTGCTGGCGAACCCGCACCGGTAGACCCCGTTGTTGACGTCTTTGAACACCAGATCGGCGACCTCGTCGATCTCGTCGCGCCGGTCGGCGGGGTAGAGGTCGGGCGCCCCCGGGCGATGGTGGTCGCGCCACTCCGTCGACAGGTCGAGGGTGATCTGGGGGAAGTCGTTGGTCACCACCCTCCCGGTCGCCACCTCCACGATGGCCGGCACGGTGATGCCCTTGGCGTAACCGGGGTCGCGGGCGAGGAAGGCCTCCTGCAGCCGCTCGATGCCGAGCACCGGGTCTCGACCTCCCGGGTCGAGGTCGAAGGTCCAGCTCCGGGCGTCGTGGGTGGGCCCGGTGATCCCCATCGAGAGCACCGGCTCCAGCCCCAGCAGCCGCCGCACGATGATGGCCCGGTTGGCCCAGGGGCAGGCCCGGGCCGCCACCAGGCGGTAGCGACCCGGCTCGACGGGATAGCCGTCCCGGCCGTCGGCTGTGATCCTGGTCTCGATGTAGGCGGTGTCCCGGTCGAACTCCCCGCTCCCACTCATGTAGGTGCCGCTCGGCTGGTCGTCGCCCATCGTGGTGGTGTTCCCCTCCCGGGGCGGTTCCACCCCTGGTGGGCCGGTGGCGGCGGTAGGTTCTGGACGTGAGCGATGAGCAGCGCTACCGCATCGAGGTCACCTACTGCCTGCCCTGAAACTACCTCTCCCGCGCCGTGCGTGTGGCTGAGGACCTGCTGGCCCCCTACCAGCACAGGATCGAGGGGCTCACCCTCATCCCGGGGCCCAAGGGCGTCTTCGACGTGGCCGTAAACGGCGAGATCATCTACTCCAAGCACGCCGCAGGCCGTCACGCCGAGCGCGGCGAGGTGCTGGGAAGGTTCACGGAGCTGATCGGCCCTGGCGTCGCCACCTACGGCAGCTGAACCATCGCAGAGGGCTCAGACCCGCCAGGGCGGGGCCGAGCCCCGGCGGAAGTCGACGGGCGCCGAGCCGGAGTCGCCCTTGTTGTAGGACCAGTCGGGCTGCTTGGCCCGGTGGCGCTCGTCGAGGATGGCCACGCCGCCGCGGATGTCGATCAGCTCGGCGATGAGCGCCGGCTCAGCGGGCTCGCGGGCGCCGCTCAGGTGGTCGGCCACCTCGTCGGGGAAGTGCGTGAGGATGCTCTCCAGCACCACCTGCTGCTGGGTGGCCAGGAAGCAGCGGGACCGGTCGGCGACGGTGGTGAGGCGGTGGCGGATCACGCCCATGTCGTGCTCCTTGGCCTCGGAGCCAGCGAGCATGGTGAGCGAACGGGTGAGGGTGAGGCCGTCGATCTTGCACGGCTCGCACTGGCCGCAGGATTCCACGGCCAGGAATCGGGCGACGCCGGCGGCCACCGCGGCCATGTCGGCTAAGTCGTCGAACACGATGAAGCCGCCGGACCCCACGCCGCTGCCGATGGCTCGCAGCGCCTCGTAGGTGACGGGGGTTTCGAGCTGGTCACCGGTGATGATGCCGTTGGCCACCCCGGCCAGCACAGCCTTGATGGTGCGGCCCTCCCTGGGCCCGCCACCGATGTCCTCGATGACCTCCGAGAGCGGGGTGCCCATCTGCACCTCGCCGACGCCGTGGTGGCGGGTGTCGCCGGTGATCGTGCACACCACGGTGCCGGGGGACTCGGCGGTGCCGAGGCTGCGGAACCAGTCGGGGCCGCGGGCGATGATGCGGGCCACGTTGGCCAGGCTCTCGGTGTTGTTGACCAGCGCCGGGCCCTCGGCCACGTTCACGTCGCCGCCGGCGCGCACGCCGCGCCGGAAGGTGGGCGACACCCGGGGGAAGGGCCAGCCCCCGTCGATGGTCTCGAGCAGGGCGCTCTCCTCGCCGTAGAGGTACTCGTCCGGGCCCTCAAACACCTGGATCCCCACGTCCTCGTTCCAGCCCGTGTCTTCCGCCTCCTCGACCGCCTCCCGCACGCGGTCGACCTCGCCGGCGAAGGTCTCCTTCAGCCCGACGACCACCAGGTCGGCGCCGACGGCCCGGGCGGCGATGAGGGCGCCCTCCAGGACCAGATAGGGGTTGCGACGCAGGATGGTGCGGTCCTTCAGGGTGCCCGGCTCGCCCTCGGCCGCGTTCACGACCACCGTCGAGGGGGCCACCGAGGTGCGGTTCCCGGCAACGGTCTGCCACTTGATGCCGGTGGGGAAGCCGGCGCCGCCCCGGCCCCGGAGCCCGGCGGCCAGGACGCGCTCGATGATGGCCTCGGGCTCCATCTGGCGGGCCGCGGCGAGCCCTTCGCCGCCACGCCGCGTCAGGTACTCGGCCAGCGACAGGATCGGCCTCGGGTACAGCACACGGTGCACGAGCGTCATGGAGCGTCATGCTACCCTGCTCAATGTTGCATCCTATAATTGCAATTCGGGCGCGGCATTCACGCCGGGCCTGACAAGACAAACCCGTTCTTCGATCCCGGTTAGCTTCACGACACCGGGTTCACCGAACGGCACCTTGGGGGAGGAAGCCAATGGAAATCGCCTCGTTGATCACGCGAGCGGTCCTCACGGTCGAGAAGCGGGACAGCCTGCTCGACGCCTGCGTGTGGATGATGGAGCGGGGCGTCGGCTCGGCCGTGGTGCTGACCGAGGGGAAGCCGACAGGTGTCATCACCGACCGTGACGCCCTGCGGGCCATCGCTCAGGGCCTCAACGCCGAGGACGTGACGGTGGGCCAGTTCGTCAACCGCAAGCTGACCAAGGCGCCGGCCGACCTGTCGGTGACCGAGGCGGCTCGGCTCATGCGGGAGAAGGGGTTCCGCCATCTGGTCGTGGTCGATGACCAGGAGGAGCTGGTCGGCGTCTTCTCGATGCGCGATCTGGTCGTCGGGCTGCTCCAGGAGCGCACCGAGCGGACCCAGGCCGAGGACCGCGGCGGACCGGTCCGCCAGCTGCCGCTGACCGAGGCCGAGATCACCGAGTAGCGCCGGTCAGGCCCGGGTCAAGGCCGGGGCCGTCGCGGCGACCCCGGCCTGGGCGTCTCAGCCGCCGTTGACGGCCTTTTTGAAGGCGGCACCGATCTTGACCTTGGGGACGCTGCGCGCGCTGATCTCGATCTCGGCCCCGGTCGAGGGGTTGCGGCCGGTGGTGGCCTCCTTGTCCACCCGCTCGAAGGCGAGGAAGCCGGGCATGGCCACGGGATCACCGGCGGTGACGGTGGCGGTCACCACGTCTTGAAAGGCCGTCAGGACCGATCCTGCGGTGAGGGGCTCCACGCCCGCTTTGTCGGCGACGGCTGCGACGAGCTCGTTCTTGTTCACGCTGAGACACTCCTTC
>JBBPYZ010000094.1:0-6142 GCA_038199465.1 Acidimicrobiales bacterium
CTCGGACCGGTCCTCCGGTTCAGGCGGGCCGTCGGCCGGGTGAACACCGGTCCCGGTCGGGTGGGCGGAGGTCGGCGGGCCGGTGGTCACCCAGCTCGGGTCGGCCGTTCCCCCCTGACGTCCGCCTGCGGGTACGGAGGGGCTGGCGTCACGGCGGGCCCACAGCAGGGCGGCTCCGATGGCGATGAGCACCAGCGGAAGGCCCATGCCGTCGCCGCCGCCGAGGAACCAGCCGTCGAACAGACGGCCGACGGCGACCACGGCGGCCACGCCCAGGCCGACGCGCAGGATGCGGCGCTGGTCGGGGGCGAGCGACCGGGTCGGGTCGCCGTAGGTCTCGTCCCGTAGGACAACAGCCAGGGCGATGTAGGCCACGATGCCCCAGCCCGACAGGGCGGCCACGGCGAAGAGCAGTCGCACCAGGTTCGGCTGGAGGTCGGCGGCGGCGGCCACGCCGGCGGCGACCCCCTTCAGCTTGCGGTCGCGCACCGACCGCCGCAGCTGCCAGGAGCCGGGGTCGGGCTGGTTCGGCGGGGGCCCGGCGCCGGCAGGGTCCTGGGTCTCGGTGCCATCGCTCATGGATCCACCCTCCTCCCGGCCGACCCCCGCCCGCCATCGGGGATGTCCCTGGTCGTCATCTCAGGGTCCCTGCGTGCCACGCTGCACCCATGAGCAGCCCCGGCGCCGAGCGGCCGCCGCTCTCGGCCCGGCCCCGCCAGGGTCGGTTGCTGGGCGGTATCTGCGCCGGCCTGGAGCCGGTGCTCGGGGTGCCCGTCGCCCTGGTCCGCTTCGGCTTCCTGCTCGGCGCCCTCGCCGGAGGGGTGGGGATCGCCGCCTACGTGGCTGGGGTGGTGCTGCTGCCCGAGGTCGAGGGCCCGTCCGCCCCGATCCGGCGTCGGGACCCGATCGAGCTGGCCGCCATCGGCCTGATCCTCGCCGGCGGGTTCCTCCTCTGCCGGGCCAGCGGGCTGTGGGTGTCCGACGTGGTCGCCTTCCCCGGGGTGGCGGCGGCGGCGGGCGTGGCCCTGGTGTGGGGGCGGGCGCCGGAGCGCACCGCCATCCTGGCGGGCCGGGGCGGACCGTTGCGCATCGCCATCGGGGTCACGCTCGTGGTCGGGGGCGGCGTCGCCTTTTTGGCCGCCACGGGTGACGTCGGCGCTCTCGGCCGCAGCCTGGCCCTCGGCGCGGTGATCGTGGTCGGGCTGCTCCTCATGGGTGGGCCGGCGGTCGGCCGGCTGGTCGGGGCCCTGCGCACCGAGCGCAGGGAGCGGATCCGCTCGGAGGAGCGCTCGGAGGTCTCGGCCCACCTCCACGACTCGGTGCTCCAGACCCTGGCCCTCATCCAGGTGCGGGCCGGTGACGACCGGGAGGTGCAGCGCCTGGCCCGCCGCCAGGAGCGCGAGCTGCGCTCATGGCTGCAGGGCCGGTCCCCCGACTCGGCGGCGACCACCGTCGCCAGCCTGGTCGGGTCGATGGTGGCCGAGATCGAGGACGACCACGCCGTGCGGGTCGAGCTGGTGGCGGTCGGCGACGCCGTCCTCGACGACCGGCTCTGGGCTTTGGCCCTCGCCGGGCGGGAGGCGGTGCAGAACGCTGCCCGCCACGCCGGCGTCGCCTCCGTCGACGTCTACCTCGAGGTCGAACCGCAGCAGGTGGCGCTGTTCGTCCGCGACCGGGGCAAGGGCTTCGACCCGGCCGCGGTCGACCCCGACCGCCGCGGGCTGGTCGAGTCGGTCCACGGTCGCATGACCCGGGCCGGCGGCCGGGCCGAGGTGCGCTCCTCCCCCGGCGAGGGCACCGAGGTCGAGCTCATCATCCCGAGGACGACATGAGCCGACCCCGGCCCCGGGTGGTGGTGGTCGACGACCACCAGCTGTTCCGGTCGGGGGTGCGGGCCGAGCTCGGCTCCAGCGTCGAGGTGGTCGCCGACGCCGGCACCGTCGACAGCGCCGTCGCCGCCATCGAGGTGCACCGTCCGGACGTGGTGCTGGTCGACGTGCACATGCCCGACGGCGGTGGCGCCGCGGTGATCCGGCGGGTCCACCGCGACCACCCCGACACGCGCTTCCTGGTCCTGTCGGTGTCCGACGCCCCCGAGGATGTCATCGCCACCATCCGGGCCGGCGCCCGCGGCTACGTCACCAAGACGATCTCGGGGTTCGACCTGGCCGACGCCGTGCGCAGCGTGGCTGACGGCGACGCCGTCTTCTCGCCCCGGCTGGCCGGCTTCGTTCTCGACGCCTTTGCCGGAGGAACCGGCGCCGCCAGCGTCGACCCCGAGCTGGACCAGCTCACCCCACGCGAGCGTGAGGTCCTGCGGCTGATCGCCCGGGGCTACGCCTACAAGGAGGTGGCCCGCCGGTTGAGCCTCTCGGTCAAGACGATCGAGACCCACGTGTCGTCGGTCCTGCGCAAGCTCCAGCTCTCCAGCCGGCACGAGCTGACCCGCTGGGCCAACGACCGCAAGCTGCTGTGAGCGGGTGCCGCTGGGCTCCGAGCCCCACGCCAGGGGGCCGGCCGGTCACGACCTCGCGGTGGTCAGCCGAGAAGGGGAAGGATCATGGGATGCTCCGACGTACCCTCACGCTGGCCGAGCGGATCGCCCTCCGTCGGCTGGTGCTGGTCCTGCCTCCGCCGATCGCTGCCGGGGTCACGCTCATCGGCCAGGCGGCGCGGGGAGGCGCCCTCTGGGTGGTATCGGCGGCCTTGCTCTGCCTCCTGGGCCGACGAGGCCGGAGGGGGGCGGTGGCCGGTCTGGTTGCTTTCGGGTCGGCGTCGGCCCTGGCCAACGGCCCGCTCAAGTGGCTGGTCCGCCGGCCCCGCCCCGGCGGTCCGGTGCTGGTCGGCCTCCGCCGTCGGGGAAGCGCACCGGGGACCTCGTCATTCCCCTCTTCTCACACGGCCTCCGCCGTCGCCTTCGCCCTCGCCGCCTCGATCGAGCTGCCGCCGGTCGCCCCCGTGCTGGTGCCCGCCGCCGCGGCTGTGGCCCTGGCCCGGATGCGGGCGCTTCGCCACCACCCGAGCGACGTTCTGGCCGGCGCCGTCGTCGGTGCCGCCTGCGGCGTGGCCGCGGTCTACGGGCTGCGGCGGTGGCGTTCCCGCCGCCGCCCCGCCGCCTGAGCTGGCCCGAGGTCGGAGCGCGTACGATCGCGGACTCGCAGAAGTGGGGCCCGCGGGCCAAGAGGAGCAGACATGGGCGACATCAGCGGCGGGGCTCACCGGGTCGTCGTGGTCGGCAGCGGGTTCGGAGGCCTGTTCGCCACCAAGGCCTTCAAGGGGACCCCGGTTGAGGTCACCGTCATCGCCCGAACGAACCACCACCTCTTCCAACCCCTCCTCTACCAGGTGGCCACGGGCATCCTGTCGGAGGGCAAGATCGCCCCGGCCACCCGTGAGGTCCTCCGTACCCAGCGCAACGCCCGGGTTCTCCTGGGCGAGGTCACCCAGATCGACGTGACCGCCAGGACGGTCACCTCGATGCTGCAGGGTCGGGCCACGGTCACCCCCTACGACAGCGTCATCGTGGCCGCTGGCGTGAGCCAGTCCTACTTCGGCAACGAGCAGTACGCCGAGCACGCTCCGGGCATGAAGACGATCGACGACGCCCTCGAGCTGCGGGGCCGGATCTTCGGTGCCTTCGAGCTGGCCGAGGCGACCCCGAACCCCGACGAGGTCGAGCGGTTCCTCACGTTCGTGATCATCGGCGGCGGCCCCACTGGCGTGGAGATGGCAGGCCAGATCTCCGAGCTGGCCCGGCGCACGCTCCCCGGCGGCTACCGCAACATCGATCCCAGCCGGGCCCGGGTCGTGCTGGTCGACGCCGCCCCGGCGGTCCTCGGCGCCTTTGGCGACAAGCTGTCGCGCAAGGCGGCCGAGCACCTGCGCAGCATGGGCGTCGAGCTGCAGCTGGGAGCCAAGGTGGTGGGGGTCGACGCCACCGGCGTCGACGTGGTCGAGGAGAGCGGCGACCGGCGCCGCATCTCGTCGCTGTGCAAGATCTGGGCGGCCGGGATCACCGGCTCCCCCCTCGGTGAGCAGCTGGCCGAGCAGTCGGGGGCCGACCTTGACCGCGTGGGCCGGGTCCTGGTCGAGCCCGACCTCACCCTGCCGGGCCACCCCGAGGTGTTCGTGGTGGGCGACATGATGGCCCTCAACGACCTGCCCGGCATCGCCCAGGTCGCCATCCAGGGCGGCCGCTACTCCGCCGACCAGATCCTGCGCACCCTCGACGGCCGACCGACCGGGCAGCCCTTCACCTACCACGACAAGGGCAGCATGGCCGCGGTCTCGCGCCTGTACGCCCTGGCCCGGGTCGGCCCGCTCGACTTCTCCGGCGTCTTCGCCTGGATGATGTGGCTGGCCGTCCACCTCATGTACATCGTCGGGTTCAAGAACCGCTTCACCACCGTCCTCGACTGGACGTTGAACCTGCTCTCACGCGAACGGAGCGAGCGCACCACCACCCACCAGCAGGTGCTGGCCCGCCGGGCGCTGCAGCACCCGGCCCTGGCCGGCGATGCCATCCACACGGCCCCGGTGATCGAGCCTGCGCCGACACCGGATCCTCTCGACTAGGCGTCAGCCAGGGAGGAAGCTGAGGCGGATCCGGCGCTCAGGGTTGTCCCCGTTCGGGTCGACGAGTGCCACCGACTGCCAGGTGCCTAGGGAAGGCCGCCCGTCCAGCACCGGGAGCGACAGCGACGGGCTCACCAGGACCGGCAGGACGTGGTCGCCGCCATGACCTCGGGCCCCGTGGCGGTGGCGGTAGCGGTCGTCACGCGGGAAGAGGCGCCCCAGCAGCTCCGCCAGGTCGTCCTCGCTCCCCGAGCCCAGCTCGAGCAGGGCCACGCCGGCGGTGGCATGGGGCACGAAGACGTGAACGAGTCCGTCGCCCCGACCGTGGCAGAAGCGTTCGACCAGGCCGGTGAGGTCGGTCACCAGCCGGCTCCCTGTGGGCACCTCCAGCTCCTGGCTCTCCATGGCTCCATCCTGCCCGGCGCAGGTCGCTGACATGATGAGCTCCATGGCAGCTGTTGCGGTGGTCGGGCTCGGGGCGATGGGTCAGGCGATCGTCGCCCGCCTGCTGGAGAGCGGTCACGGGGTGGTGGCGTGGAACCGCTCGCCCGGACCGGTCGACGAGGCGGTGGCGCTGGGCGCGACGGCTGCGCCCACCGCGGCCGACGCCGCCAGCCGGACCGAGTTCGTGATCACCATGGTCGCCGACCCGGCCGCGCTGGCCGTGGTCACCGATGGGCCCGACGGGATCCTGGCCGGCGCCGCCCCGGGCGCCGCCCTGCTGCAGATGGCCACCGTCGGCCCCGAGCCGGTGCTCGCCCTGGCCGAGCGGATGCCCGCCGGCGTCGACCTGGTCGACTGCCCCGTCCTCGGCAGCATCTCCGAGGCGACGGAGGGGACGCTGGCCGTGTTCGTGGGCGGCGACCCGGAGCGGGCCCGCCCGGTGCTGAGCTCGCTCGGTCGGGTCGTCCCGGTCGGGCCGATCGGCGCCGGCTCGGCGGCCAAGCTGGTGGCCAACTCCACCCTGTTCGGCGTGCTCGGGGTGCTGGGCGAGGCGGTGGCGCTGGGCGACGGCCTGGGCTTGCCCCGGGAGGCCACCTGGGAGGTGCTCGGAGCCTCGCCCCTGGCGGCCCAGGCCGAACGCCGCCGGGGCCCGCTCGAAGCCGGCGACCCCCCGCTGCGGTTCACCCTCACCCTGGCCGGCAAGGACGCCGCCCTGGTGGCCGAGGCGGCGGCCGGCGCCGGCCTCACCCTGCCGCTGGCGGCGGCGGCCCGGGGCTGGCTGCGCGACGCCATCGCCGAGGGGCGGGGCGACGACGACTACTCGGCCATCCTCGCCTACATCGTGGAACGTGCCGACTGAGCCGCAGGAGTCGGCGCGGGCGGTCGCCGCCACTGCGCCTGGGCCGACGTCCGGGCCCACGACCGAGCCCGCGCCGCCGGCCGCCGGCGCCGCAGGAGCGCTCGACTTCGTCAGGGACAGTCTCGACGCTCGCCACTCTTCAGCCACAGTCTGGCGGCATGGAGCAGACGAACGAGATCGAGTTCGTCTTCGAGCCGCAGGACGAGGGTGGCTATCACGTCTACCCACCCGAGCTCCCCGGTCTGCACACCGAGGGTGACACCC
>JBBPYZ010000095.1:0-7357 GCA_038199465.1 Acidimicrobiales bacterium
CGGCGGATCAGGGTGACATCAGGGTCACGGCGGCGGAGCGACGCCCCTGGGGCACCAGGCTGACCGCCTTGCTTCCGGCCGCTCCTGCGGGCCTCGGCCCGGCGTTCCGCCCGCTTCTTGCGAGGCTCGATCGGGTCAGCTGACGGCGGCTTCGACGAGTTGTTCGAGTCCCGGCGGAGCTCGGCCTCCAACCGGGCCACCCTGTCCCGCAACGCCTCGTTCTCAGCGATCAGCTCGACAAGTCGGCCCTCAAGCTGAACGACCCGCTCGGCCAACCCCACGGAAACGTTCTACCCCACCCCACGCGCCAAGTGGTGGACCCTCGCGCGGAGCGCGCAAAACGACCTGAACAGTTACGACCTCAGGAGCTGTTGATGAAGCGAGTCCTCGCTTATTGGGTGGTGGCTTCGCTGGCCGTTGTCACATTGCCGTACTTCAACACTCGTGCCGCGGCGATTGAACTCGATGGCATGAACAACAAGATTCTTGGGAGGGTAATAGCGCCGATGAGAAGGAAAAGGCCGATGTCTCGGGCGATACGGGACGCTCAGGCGGATCGAAAGTTGTGGACCGGGTTTCGGGGGACAAGCCGGAGCGACAGATGGTGGGCATGTCGCCGAGCGGTCCGTGTCTGAACAGCGGGTTTACCGGTTTCCAGCGTGACACCGGGAACCTGAACAACCTCTCCCTACCGCCGTGCCCAGACCCGGTCACCGGCAAGCCGGCGGTGAAGCCGCCGCCGAGCCCTCGGGATGCGGCGTTCCAGGCCTGGTACTGGGAGACCACGCTGCCGGACCCGACGCTGGCCACGAGCCCTCCGAACGGGGCCATCACCGGGCTCGACCTCTATTTGGCCATCGGGGGGCCGCAGAACCTCACCTTCGACATCCCGGCCCTCGGCTACATGGTCCACCTCGAGGTCTCCAGCGTGTACGACGTGCGCTGGGGCGACCCGAGACCCGATGACAGCAGGCGGGGCCTGGCCCTCACCCGGAACCACCCCACCCAGGGCGGGCTCTATCCGGTCGGCGACCTGCGCCACCAGTACATCGACCGGGGCGAGGTGACCGTCGAGGTCACACAGAAGTGGACGGGCCGCTGGTCGGCCGGCGGCGAGTCGGGCGTCATCGCCGACCGACTGGCCACCTCCGCCACCCGCACCATCAAGGTCGAGGAGATCCAGGCCGTCATCACCGGCTGACCGGCGCGACGGAGATGCCCTAGCGATCCGGCGGCTGCTAGGGTCGTTCTTCGGCCAGGCGTGCCTCAGCCTGGCCTCTCCCCCCGGTGCATCGTGCGTTGAGGCTCGCAGCGACCCGCTCGTGAAGCGGGACCGCCACCTCGTCGCAACAGATCCTGGAGATCAACGTGCCCTCCTTCGCCGACCTTGGCGTCCCCTCCGACCTGCTCGCCGCGCTCACGGCCGCCGGTGTCACCGAGCCCTTCCCCATCCAGACCGCCACCCTGCCCGACGCCCTCGCCGGTCGTGACGTCTGCGGCCGGGCCCCCACCGGCTCGGGCAAGACCCTGGCCTACGGCCTAGCCGCCATCGCCCGCATCAGCTCGTCCTCCCCCCGCCGGCCCACCGGCCTGGTGCTGGTCCCTACCCGCGAGCTGGCCGCCCAGGTCCAGAAGGCCCTGATGCCCTTCGCCCAGGCCCGGCGCCGCTGGGTGTCGGCCTTCTACGGCGGCATGCCCTTCGGCCCTCAGTTCAAGGCCCTCGAGCGGGGCGTCGACATCGCCGTGGCCTGCCCCGGCCGGCTGCGTGACCTGGTCGAGCGGGGTGCCATCGACCTGTCCGGCGTCGAGGTGGCCGTGGTCGACGAGGCCGACCGCATGGCCGACCTCGGCTTCCTGGGCGAGGTGCAGTGGCTGCTCGACCAGTGCGGCCCCAAGCGCCAGGTGCTGCTGTTCTCGGCCACCCTCGACGGCGCCGTCGCCGTGCTGGTGAAGGGCTACCAGAACAACCCGGCCCGCCACGAGCTGCCCGAGGAGCAGACGGTCCCCGCCACCTACCTGGCCTGGCGCACCGCTCGCCACGGCAAGCTCGGCCTGGTGGCCGACGCCGCCCGGGCCTGCGGCCCCACCATCGTGTTCTGCCGCACCCGCCTGGGCGCCGAGGGCGTGGCCGAGCGCCTCGTCGAGCGGGGCACCTCGGCCGTGGCCATCCACGGCGACAAGAACCAGTCGGCCCGGGCCCGAGCCCTGTCCGACTTCACCTACGGCCGGGCCCAGGTGCTGGTGGCCACCGACGTCGCCGCCCGCGGCATCCACGTCGACAATGTGGCCTGCGTGATCCACCTCGACCTGCCCGACGACCCGAAGGACCACGTCCACCGCTCGGGCCGCACCGCCCGGGCCGGCAAGGAAGGCGTGGTCATCACCCTGGTCGCCCCCGGCGAGGAGCGCCGGGTGAAGCGCCTGCTCTACGCCGCCGGCGCCGAGAGCCCGGTCACCAACCCGGACATGGCCGTTCTCGAGGCCCTCGACCTCCCGGTGTTCGTCGCCCCCACCGAACCCGAGCGCCGCCCCCGGCCCGACCGCCCCAGCCGCCCCGGCTACCAGGGCCGCAACCACGACAACCGCCCGCCCCGCCGCAGCAGCGGCGAGTACCGCTCAGCCGGCGGCGCCGCCAGCCGCTGAGGAGCAACGGCAAACTGGCGCGCCAATCCTCCCCGCCCCAGCGCGGCCAACTGACCGGCCAGTCACCCCGGCAGATTGGCGCGCCAATCCTCCCCGCCCCGCCGCGGCCTACTGGCGCGCCAGTTCCCGTCTCAGTACGCGGGCTTGGGCCGGAGGTGGCGCCCGTAGGCTGTTTCGGGTGACACGGAGCGTTCCCGACAAGCCCAGCCTCGAGGGGATCGAGGAGGCGTGGGCGGCCCGGTGGGAGGCCGAAGGAACCTATGCCTTTGACCGCGGCGCCGAGCGGGCGGAGGTGTACTCCATCGACACGCCGCCGCCGACGGTCTCGGGATCGCTACACGTGGGCCATGTGTTCAGCTACACCCACACCGACGCTGTCGCCCGCTACCAGCGGATGCGGGGCAAGACCGTCTTCTACCCGATGGGGTGGGACGACAACGGGCTGCCCACCGAGCGGCGTGTGGAGAACCACTTCGGGGTGCGCTGCGACCCGAACGTGCCCTACGACCCGGCGTTCGAGCCGCCGGCCAAACCCGACGACAAGCGCAAGGTGGCCATCAGCCGCCGCAGCTTCGTGGAGCTGTGCCAACAGCTGACGGTCGAGGACGAGAAGGTCTTCGAGTCGCTGTGGCGGCGCCTGGGCCTGTCGGTCGACTGGGCCATGACCTACGCCACCATCGGCGAGACGGCCCGGCGGGCCAGCCAGCGCATGTTCCTGCGCAACCTGGCCCGGGGCGAGGCCTACTCGGCCGAGGCGCCCACCATCTGGGACGTCACCTTCCAGACGGCGGTGGCCCAGGCCGAGCTGGAGGACCGTGAGCGGCCCGGCGCCTACCACCGCTTCGGGTTCGCCCGGGCCGACGGCCAGGGTGCGGTGGAGATCGAGACCACCCGGCCCGAGCTTCTGGCCGCCTGCTGTGCCCTGGTGGCGCACCCCGACGACGAGCGCTACCAGCCGCTGTTCGGCACCACCGTCACCACGCCCCTGTTCGAGGTCGAGGTGCCGGTGCTGGCCCACGAGCTGGCCCAGCCCGACAAGGGCTCGGGCATCGCCATGATCTGCACCTTCGGCGACACCACCGACGTCACCTGGTGGCGCGAGCTGCAGCTGCCCACCCGGTCGATCCTGGAGCGCAACGGGCGCACCAAGGCCGAGTGCCCCGAGTGGATCACCACCGACGCCGGCCGGGCCTCCTACGAGAAGCTGGCGGGCAAGACGGTGTTCTCGGCCCAGGCCGCGGTGGTCGAACAGCTGCGGGAGACCGGGGCGCTGATCGGCGAGCCCCGGGCCATCACCCACCCGGTGAAGTTCTACGAAAAGGGCGACCGGCCGCTCGAGATCGTCACCAGCCGCCAGTGGTACATCCGCAACGGCGGCCGCGACGCCGACCTGCGGGCGGCCCTGGCCGCCCGGGGCGCCGACCTCGACTGGCACCCGCCCTTCATGCGCCACCGCTACGAGAGCTGGGTGCAGGGCCTGAACGGCGACTGGCTCATCTCCCGCCAGCGCTACTTCGGCATCCCGTTCCCGGTGTGGTACCCGGTAGAGGCCGACGGCACGGTGGCCAACGACCGCCCGATCCTGCCGGCCGAGGACGCCCTGCCCGTCGACCCGTCCTCCGACCGCCCGCCCGGCTTCGACGAGGCTCAGCGGGGCCAGCCCGGCGGCTTTGTGGCCGACCCCGACGTGATGGACACCTGGGCCACCTCCTCGCTCAGCCCCCAGATCGCCTGCGGCTGGGAGGACGACCCCGACCTGTTCGCCCGCACCTTCCCGATGGACCTGCGCCCCCAGGGCCACGACATCATCCGCACCTGGCTGTTCTCCACCATGGTGCGCTCCCACCTCGAGCACGGCGTGGCCCCGTGGCACAACGCCGGCATCAGCGGGTGGATCCTCGACCCCGACCGCAAGAAGATGTCCAAGTCGAAGGGCAACGTTGTCACCCCCCTCGGCCTGCTCGAGGAGCACGGCACCGACGGCGTGCGCTACTGGGCGGCCAGCGGGCGGCCCGGCACCGACACCGCGTTCGACCCCAACCAGATGAACGTGGGCCGGCGCCTGGCCAAGAAGCTGCTGAACGCCTCGCGCTTCGCCCTCAACCTGGGTGAGGCACCCCCGGGAGCGTTCCCCAGCGCGGCGGTCGACCTATCGCTGCTGGCCGCCCTGGTCCGTCTCGTCGAGGAGGCCACCAACGCCTTTGAGAGCTACGACTACGCCCGGGCCCTCGAGCGCACTGAATCGTTTTTCTGGTCGTTCTGCGACGACCACCTCGAGCTGGTCAAGCAGCGGTCCTACGGCGACGGCGGCGACGAGGGGGCGGCCTCGGCCCGGGCCACCCTCGAGCTCACGCTGTCGGTGGTGCAGCGGCTGTTCGCCCCCTTCCTGTGCTTCGTCACCGAGGAGGTGTGGTCGTGGTGGCAGGAGGGCTCGATCCACCGGGCCGCCTGGCCATCGGTGGCCGAGATCCCCGGCGGCGGCGACCCGTTGGTGACGGCGGTGGCCGCCCCGGCCCTGGCCGCGGTGCGCCGGGCCAAGAGCGAGCAGAAGCGGTCGCTGCTGTGGCCGGTCGAGCGCCTGGTCGTCACCGACAAGACCGAGCGGCTGGCCGCGCTGCGCCTCGCCGAGGGCGACCTGGTCGCGGCCGGCACCCTCGCGGCGATCGAGTACACCGAGCTGGCCGGCGAAGGTGTGGCCAGCTACGAGGTCACCCTCGGACCCGCCTGAGCCCTACCCCTTTCGTTCTGTCGGGAGTACGTGTGCGCCCAGCGACACCTACTCCTGGCAGAACCAGCGGTTGGGGGTCAGCAGGTGAGCGGGCCGGGGGGGAGGTCGAGGGTGAGCAGGTAGGCGTCGCCGATGGCGGTGGTGCACGGGTCCAGGCCGTAGGCGGTGTGGCCCTCGCCGTCGTGGCGCAGGAGGCGACCCTCCGGGAGCTGGCGGGCCAGCGCCTCGGACCACACGAACGGGGTGGCCGGATCGTTGGTGGTGCCCACCACCAGGATGGGCGGGGTGCCCGGGGCGTCGGCCGGCACCGGCGTGCCGGTGGGGGGCACCGGCCACAGCCCGCAGACCAGACCGCTCCACGCCAGCGCCGGCCCGAAAGCCGGGGCGGTGCTGGAGATCTCCGCGGCCGCCCGTTCGTAGGCGGCGGGGTCGCTGGGCGCGGGCCGGTCGAGGCAGTTGACAGCGGCGTTGGCCTCCTGGTCGTTCGAGAACGACCCGTCGGGCCTGCGGCCGGTGAGGGCGTCGAAGCCGGCCAGCACGATGGTGCCGCTGCCGGCCTCGAGCTGGGCCAGGCCCCGGGCCAGCGTTGTCCACGTCCTGGTCGAGTAGAGGTGGGCCACCACACCGAGGAGCAGCTCGGACGGCCCGACCCGGCGGTTCCCGGCGGCGATGGGCCGGTCGTCGACCCGGGCGGCCAGGGCCAGGAAGGCATCCTTGGTGGCGCCACCCTTGGGCCGCCAGGAGCAGGTGGGACGGCGGCGGCAGTCGGCCAGAAAGGCGTCAAAGGCCCGGTCGAAGCCCTCGCCCTGCACCCGGTTCAGGGCCGGGGTGTCGAGCGCGGGGTCGATGGCCCCGTCGAGCAGGAGGGCCCGCACCCGGTCGGGGAACTGCTCGGCGTAGGAGGTGCCAAGGGCCGTGCCGTAGGAGAAGCCGACGTAGGTCAGCTTCTCGTCGCCCACCGCCATCCGGATGCGGTCGAGGTCCCGGGCGGCGTCGACGGTGCCCACGTGAGGCAAGAGGTCGCCGCTGCGCTGCTGGCACCCGGCCACGAACTGCTCGGTGCTGCGCAGGAGGGCCGCCTTCTCAGCCGGGTCGTCGGGGGTGGGGTCGATGGCCAGGTAGGCGCCGAGCTCGGCGCTGGACAGGCAGCGCACCGGGGAGCTGCGGCCCACCCCCCGGGGGTCGAAGCCGATGACGTCGAACCGGTCCTGCACCTGCTCCGAGAGGCGATCAAGGAGAACGGGGAGTCCGTCGACCCCCGACGCCCCCGGGCCCCCGGGGTTCACCAGCAGCGACCCGATCCGTCGGCCGGGGTCGGTGGCCCGCCGACGGCTCAGGGCGATGCCGATCTGGCGGCCCCCGACGTCGGCGGCATCCAGCGGCACCTGCAGCGTGGCGCACTCGAACGGGCCGCAGGGCTGCCAGTCGAGGGCCGGGACCGGCGGCGTCGTGCTGGGCCCAGCAGTGACCGACGGCCCGGGTGCGGCTGGCTCCGCCGCCGACGGCTGCTCTCCTCTCGGCCGCGCTGTCGAGGAGCACCCCGCCACCACGACCGCCGCCGCCAGGAGCGAGAGCGTGGTGCGGCGCACGGCGGAGCCGAGCGTACCGGCAGCCCTCCGGCTACCGGCCGCAGGGCGCGGACCCCGGGGCACCGACGGACCCGGTTCGATTCTTGGCGCGACAACGGCCGATGTTGGCGAAGATGGGGTCCATGGCCACCACCCGTCCAGCCCAACCCCGCCCGCCCGCCGCCGGGCGGTGACGCCGTCGCCGCCTGGACGGTGGCCGCCACCAGGGTCTACGGCACCTACGGCCAGGACAACGCCGTCATCGCCCTCGACCAGGTCTCCACCGCCTTCGGGCGGGGGCGGTTCACCGCCATCATGGGCCCGTCGGGTTCGGGCAAGTCGACCCTGCTGCACTGCCTGGCCGGCCTCGACTCGCTCACCTCCGGGCAGGTGTTCATCTCCGGCCAGGACCTGTCGA
>JBBPYZ010000096.1:0-5561 GCA_038199465.1 Acidimicrobiales bacterium
CTGAGCGGCGGTGCCACCAGCGCCCTCGAGCGCGAGTACGCCCGCCTCCGCCGCCTCGGCTACCCCCACGAGGTCGCCGACGCCGCCTCGCGCACCTACGCCGAGGAGATGGACGACGAGGACGATGACGACGAGGACGGCACCGAGGCCTGACCGCCGTCCGCCGGAGCGGGGGGTGCCGCCCCGAGGGCCGAGGTGAGGAAGTCGGCCACCTCCTGGCGGGTGATCGAGCGCTTGAGGGGCGGCATCGGCACCAGCAGGTCGCGGCGGTAGGCGGCCCTGGCCAGGCGGGGATCGAGGACGGCCACCACGCCCCGATCGCCCGAGGAGCGGAGGAGGCGGCCGGCGCCCTGGGCCAGGAGCGTGGCGGCCCGGGGCACGTCGACCAGCGAGAACGCCCGGCCCCCGGCCCGGTCCCGCCGGGCCCGCCACAGCGGCTCGTCGGGCCGCGGGAACGGCAGCCGGTCGATGGCCACCACCGACAGGGTGCGGCCGGGCACGTCTATGCCCTGCCAGAAGCCCATGGTGGCGAACAGGCTGGCCGACTCGTCCTGGGCGAAGGCGGCCACCAGCGCCGGCTTGGGCAGGTCGCCCTGGCGCAGCAGCGGGCCCGGCAGCGTTGCTTCGAGGGCGGCGTAGGCCAGCTCCATGCGCCGGAACGAGGTGAACAGGGCCAGGGTGCGCCCGCCGGCGGCCCGGATCAGCCAGCCCAGCTCCTCGGCCATGGCCTCGTCGGCCCCGGGCCGGCGGGGGTCGGGAAGGTGGGTGGGCACGTAGAGGATGCCCTGGGCCCGGTGGTCGAAGGGGCTTCCCACGTCCAGCTCGTCGGTCTCGGTCGGGGGCAGGCCGAGGCGGGCGACGATGCCGGGCGGGATGGTGGCGCTGGTCAGCACGGCCGACACCTCACCCCACAGCTGGCGGGCCAGGATGGCGCCCACCTCGACCGCGGCCACCCGCAGCACCGGCTGGCGGTTGACGCCCCTCTCGACCCAGGCGACGTGGCTGGTGGGCAGCGCCGCCACCATCGCGAGATCCTCCCTGAGGTGGCCGGCGGCCTGCTGGGCCCGCGACTTGCGGGCCGCCGCCTCGCTGCCCTGGTCGACCTCGGCCCGGCGCAGCGCAGCCGACAGCACCTGCACCCGGCTCTCGGCCAGCGCCACGCCGGCGGCCAGCGACGGGTCGGCCAGCCCCTCGGGTCCACCGACGACGAGGTCGCCGATCATCCGGGCCAGCAGGTCGCCGAGGGTGTCGCCCACCTCGGCCACCGCGGCGGAGGCGGGCAGGTCGGCCTTGGCCACCACGCCGGCCGCCATCCGGGCCAGGGCTTCGAACCGCCCGGCCGACAGCTCCAGGCCCAGGGCGGTGGCGGCGATGTCCTCCAGCTCGTGGGCCTCGTCGAAGACCACCACGTCATGCTCGGGCAGCAGGTGCCCGCCCGAGGCCAGGTGCATGCCGTAGAGGGCGGTGTTCACCACGATGACGTCGGCGTCCCTGGCCCGGTCCCGGGCCCGCTCGGCGAAGCACACGTCGCCCTTCGGGCACTTGGCCGCCCCGGGGCACTCGACGGCCGACACGCTGAGCTGGGACCACGCTTTGGCCCGGGGTTCGAAGTCCAGCTCGGCCCGGTCACCCGTCGGGCTCTTGGCGGCCCACGCCCGCAGGAGGTGCAGCTCCTGGCCCAGACCGGAGATGGTGCCGGCGTCGAGGTCGAGGCTGGGCTGGGCGGCGTCGTCGTCGTCGTCGCCGGGGAAGACCTCGGCCAGGCGCTGGCGGCACAGGTAGTTGCTGCGGCCCTTCAGCACAGCCACCTCGAAGGGCTGGTCGAGGTGCTCGGCCAGGAAGGGCAGGTCCTTGCCGGCCAGCTGGTCCTGCAGGGCCTTGGTGGCGGTGGCCACCACCGTGCGCTGGCCGGTGGCGATGCAGGCCACCAGGTAGGCCAGGCTCTTGCCGGTGCCGGTGCCGGCCTGCACCACGACGTGGCGGTGCCGCTCCACGGCTGTGGCGACCGCCTCGGCCATGGCCACCGGCCCGGGCCGGTCCTCGCCGCCGCCGGGCAGGGCCGCGGTGACCCGGGCGAGGGCGAGGGCGACCACCGATGGCACCCGACGACGCTACCGCCGGGTCGCGACGATGCTCCTCAGGTGGTAGGCAGCGCCCGACCCGAGCGGGTGGCGGTCACCGGGTCCTCGACCTCGGGCACGTTCGGGACCTCGAGGTCGACGTGCACGGTGCCGTGGTGCTCCTCCCAGCGCACCACGTTCAGGCAGGTGGCGTACACGCACAGCCGGCCGAACAGGGCCAACCAGAGGATGAGGGCGAAGACGACGCCGAGCGTCCCGTACAGGGCCGAGCTGGACCCCACCAGGCGGGGGACGTAGACGGCGCCCACGATCTTGAGGATCTGGAAGCCGCCGGCGCCCAGGATGGCGCCGGGGAGGTGGGCCCGCCAGGGCAGGCCCTGGCGCCCGGTGAGGGCCCTGAAGGTCCACAGCCACAGGGCGACGTCGATGGCCAGGGTGGGGAGCAGGGAGAGCCAGGTGAGGAAGCCGGGCAGGAAGCCGGCGGCGGCGGTGGCGGCCACCGAGGCCACGACCAGCAGGCTGGCGCCCACCAGCCACAGGAGGGCGAACGCCTTGGCCTTCAGGCCCCGGCCCTCGGACTGCCACACGGCGTCGAAGGACGACTCCAGGGCGTTGACCAGTCCCAGGCCGCTCCACACCAGGCCGGCGAAGCCGACGATCGACGCCGACCGCTTCGAGCTGGTCGCGGTGTCCAGGGTCTTGTCCACCAGGTCGGCCGAAGTGCTACCCAGGCTCAGCTGCCTCTTGACCTCGCCGGCCACGTCCACGTCGGCGGCCACCAGCCCGAGGACGGCGATGGCCACGAGCAGCAGCGGGAAGAGCGACAGGAAGGCGGCCAGCGTGATGTAGGACGCCAGCGGGCCCCCCTGCACCTGACCGAAGCGCTTGTGGACGCTCAGCGCCTGGTCGGCCCACCGGAACCGGGAGGTGAGGGGGAAGAGGATCCGTTCGAGCACGGCACTGCCTTACCCCATGGGGGCCTGAACCGTACAGTGGCCACGATGCCCGCCGATGCTCCGGCTGCCCTGCCCCGTCACGTGGCCATCGTGATGGATGGCAACGGCCGCTGGGCTGTGCGTCAGGGCCTGCACCGCACCCTCGGCCACGCCGCCGGCGAGGAGGCGCTGTACCGGGTGGTTGACGCCGCCATCGACCTCGGCCTCGAGGCGCTCACCGTCTACGGCTTCTCCACCGAGAACTGGACCCGGCCCGAGGAGGAGGTGGCCTACCTCATGGGCCTGCCGGGCGAGGTGGTGGCCAAGCGTATGGCCGAGCTACACCGCCGCAACGTGCGGGTGGTGGTGGCCGGCCGGCGGGACGGACGGGTGCCGGCCTCGGTCCTCGGCCACATCGACGAGGCCGTGGCCCGCACGGCCACCAACACCGGGCTCACCTTCTGCATCGCCTTCAACTCCGGCGGCCGGGCCGAGATCGTCGACGCCGTGCGGGCCGTCCTGGCCAAGGGACTGTCGTCCGAGGAGGTCGACGAGGCGACCATCAGCGACCACCTCTACGTCCCCGAGCTGCCCGACCCCGACCTGGTGATCCGCACCTCCGGCGAGATGCGGTGGTCGAACTTCCTGCTGTGGCAGGCCGCCTACGCCGAACTGGTCTTCGTCGACACGCTGTGGCCCGACTTCGGCCGGGCCCACCTCGTCGCCGCCCTCGACGAGTACACCCGGCGGGAGCGCCGCTTCGGCGGCGTTTGAAACCGTCCGTGTGAACCTCTACCGGGACGAAGGCGTGGTGCTGCGCACCTACCGGCTGGGGGAGGCCGACCGCATCATCGTCTTGCTCACCGCCGGGAGGGGCAAGGTCCGGGCGGTGGCCAAGGGGGTGCGCAAGACCTCCAGCCGCTTCGGGTCCCGCCTCGAGCCCACCACCCACGTCGCCCTCCAGCTCTATGAGGGCCGCTCGCTTGACACCGTCACCCAGGTCGAGGCCATCGACACCTTCGCCGCCGTGCGGGGCGACCTCGACCGGCTGTCCCGGGCCAGCACCCTGCTGGAGGCCTGCGACCAGGTGGCCCAGGAGGGCGAGCCCAACGTGCGGCTCCTCCAGATGCTGGTGGGCGCCCTACGGGCCCTGGAGGCCCACGACTCGGCCGTGCTGGTGCCCGCCTTCTTCCTCAAGCTGCTGGCCGCCGAGGGCACTCAGCCCCTCCTCGACGCCTGCGCCACCTGCGGGGCGCTCGACGGCCTGGTCGCCTTTGACCACGCCCAGGGCGGCACCCTGTGCCGCTCCCACCGGGGCGGCGGCGTCCCGGTGTCGGAGGCGGCGCTGGAGCTGTGCCGCCGCATCCTCGGCGGCAGCCTGGCCGCCGCCCTGGGCGAACCTCCCTCCGCCACCACCGCCGAGGTCGACGCCCTGGCCACCCGGGCCCTGGAGGTAAACCTGGAGCGCCGCCTCCGCTCAGCCCACCTCCTCGACCGCTGAGGCGGCGGCGGACGGCGCGGTGGCGGCGCAGGTGAGGTCCGCCTCGCCCGTTCCATCCGGTCATCCGGTGATGATGGCCTGGATCTCCCGGAGGGGATGGTGACGGTGGATGAGGCGGCGGGGCGGTCGGCGATTGGTGGCGCAGGTCGCCAACCGGGTAGAGGCCGCCCGGGGTGGGGTGGTTCCGGGTCGGCCGGCGGTGAGTAGGGCACGATGTACATAGACCGGGAACAGGTCATCATTGACGTGCACCCCAGGTGACCAGCGTCTACGGGCCTGGGGTCGCCCCAGCGGACGTCGACGACAGCGCCACGGTCGGGCCGTCACCAGGTGGTCCAGAAGCGACGGCCCGCTGGCCATCACCGGGCTCGACCTGTTCCTGGCCAAAGGCTGAGCACAGAACCTCACCTTCGACATCCCGCGCCCTCGGCTACGACCCCGTTCGACGGGCTGGTGGCCAGGATGGATCGGGGAGCGGTCTGCCAGTACCAGGCTTCGAGGGGCGGCGCCACGGGCCGACGGGGCGGCGCCGGTCG
Organism: Acidimicrobiales bacterium; assembly: GCA_038199465.1. Lineage (GTDB taxonomy): Bacteria > Actinomycetota > Acidimicrobiia > Acidimicrobiales > JAUJNH01 > JAUJNH01. Next base: position 5,054 of record JBBPYZ010000096.1, read on the forward strand.
GCTTGGCCCTGTCGCCGGGGACCTGGGCGAGCAGTCGGAACCGGTGACGGTCTCGGGCACCTCGATGAGCGGATCGGTGGAAGCGTCTCTGGCTCGTGGGCTACGGAAGACTCAGGACGCGGCGGCCACCATGGCGCCTGCGAACGCTTCCGTCGGAAGCGCTTCCGGTGGTGGTCAGCCGTCGTCGCCGCCGGGGCTGTCGGGCACGTCGGGGACGTCGGGGACGTCGGCCTCAATGACGTTCAGGCCGACGGCGGTGAGCGTGGTGGTGAGCTGGTGGGGGTGGTGGTGAGTTCGACGGTGACCACACTGCCGGCGCCCGCCGGGTTCGGGGTGACGGTGATCAGGTCGGGGGCCGAGGTGACCCACACGTCCCCCTCGTGCTCGAACCGGCAGCGGAGGGTGGGGGCCAGCCGGGCCGCGGTCGCTTCGGGCGGCTCGGGCGACGCGAACCGCAGCCCGGTGGGCGCGGTCCGCTCCTTCCACGGCGGGGTGAGCTCGGTGATCC
>JBBPYZ010000097.1:0-20604 GCA_038199465.1 Acidimicrobiales bacterium
GGACTCGATGGAACGCAGAAAACCCTTGAAAAGGGTTGCGGCCGGGCCATGCCGGCGCTAGGCTACGAACATGTGTTCGAGCCTGCCGACCGCGGCGGTGGAGGGGTGGTCGGACGAGGCGGTGCGCCAGCGGTTGCGGGCGGTGCAGGTCGAGATCGACGGGTTGCTGGGGGAGCAGCGGGTGCTGGCCGGCGAGCTCGACGCCCGGGGCGCCTACGGGGCGGACGGGGCGATCACCACGGCCAACTGGCTGGCCCACTTCACCGGCCTCCGCCGGGGTGAGGCGTCCCGGGTGGCCCGGGTCGCTCGTGCGCTTCGCTCGATGCCCGGCACCGCGGCGCGCGCTACCGAGCTGGGCCCGGCCAAGGTCGCCCTGCTGGCCGGGGTGTCGACCGGTCGCACGGCCGAGGCGTTCGCGGCCTGCGAGGACGAGCTGGTGGAGATCGTCCTGCCGCTCCCGGTCGACCACGCCGCCGCGGTCCTGCAGCGCTGGCAGAAGATGGTCGACCAGGACGGCCCGGACCCGGCCGCCCTCCGCCGCCTCCGCCTGGCCCAGACCTTCGGTGGCGCCTGGGTGCTCGACGGGATGCTCGACGACGAGGCCGGCGCCACCGTCGCCGCCCTGGTGAACCGGGTGGCCGACCAGCTCGGACGCGACGACGGGGGCCTTGACGTCGCCGACCGTCGCAGCCTGCCCCAGCGTCGGGCCGATGCTCTGGTCGAGCTGGTCCGCCGGGGTGCCGCCCTCCCCGACACCGCCCGGGGCGCCGCCCCGCTCCTGGTGTTCTGCCTCGACGCCGCCACCGCCGACCGGCCCGGCGCCACCGCCACCACCCCCGACGGGGCAACCACCCTCGACACCGATGCTCTCCGCCTGGCCTGCTGCGACAGCCCGATCCGCCGCCTGGTCACCAACGGCTCCACCACCCTCGACCTGGGCCGCACCACCCGCCTGGTCACCCCCGCTCAGCGCCTGGCCCTGGATGTGCGCGACGGTGGCTGCGTCTTCCCCGGCTGCCACCGCCCCCCGGGTTGGTGCGACGCCCACCACCTGGTCTCCTGGCTCGACGGCGGGACCACCGACCTTTCCAACCTCGGCTTGCTGTGTCGTCGTCATCACCGGCTCCACCACCAGAGCGGCTGGACCATCACCCGTCAGGCCGACGGCGCCTGGACCGCCACCAACCCGACCACCGGCCGCACCCTCCACCGCCCACCCCGAGAACCACCCCACCGGGTGCCGCTCCCGCTGCCCGCCTGAACAAAGGCGCGCCATGCCCGTGCGGCGACTGAGCCGCATTCGTGGCCCGCGCCGGATCCCGCCTCCGTCGATCCTCTACTTTCGAGGATCACCCTATGGAGCCGCTCGCCTCCGCTGGTAGGGCGTCAAAACTGGCTTTTGCGCCTGATGAGAGCCCCGTATCGTCGCGAGTGATGCGAGAACTCGATGCTGAGGAGGTTGCGCAGCGTCTGGCACGCGGAAGGGCGCGAGCCGAGCGAATCGCCGTGCAGGCGACGAGACGCCCGGCCAGCCTGCAGCTCCAGCAAGCGGTCGAGCGGGCCGAGGCGGCGCTGGGTCTCGTGGTCAGCGACGTCGATTCGACGACGTCCGTTCGCGGACGCGGGTCCATCCTCCGCTATGACGACTGGATCGCCGAGAGCGCGCAGGATCCGCACTGGTGGGTCCTCCACGGCGGTGACGACGATGAGACAGAGCGAGACCCCGTCACAGATGACGACGACGACGACGAGCTCTGGCTCGCCTGTGAGTTCGGTGGCCATTCGTTCTTTCTGGACGGCCGCCAGTCGACAGCTGAGATCACCGCCTACATCGCTGATCAGGTGCAGGACGACGTGATCGATGAGATCTGGGGAGCCTGGCCTCGATGCCCTGGGCACCAGCACCCGATGTCACCGCTGGTCGCCGGAGGCGTGGCCGTGTGGAGGTGCCCCTCCGACGCCGACGGCGTCGTGCCCATCGGTCGGCTGGGCGCAGGTCAGGTCGGGTCGAGCTGAACTCCGGTGCCGCGAGCGGCGAAGGCGAGTACGTCCATGGGATCTCCAGTCAGGAGTCGGGGTTGGTTGCAGCCCGGACTGCGGCCAGAGCAGGGCTGAGCAGCGCTTCGGGGTCGGGCGAGGGGTGCTCGGGCTTGGTGATGCGCAGGTCGACGATGCCGTGGAGGGAGGACCACAGCTCGGTGGCCAGGGGAAAGGCCGTCGCCCCGGCGGCCGTTGTCGGCAGGCAGGCTGCTACGGCCGTCACCAGCGACCGGAAGGTCGGTGCGCCGGGGTGCTCGGTGCCTTCGTCGAGCCCGAGGCTGGCCGACCCGGCGTTCGTCGCGCCGAATAGGAGCCGGTAGTGGCCTGGCCGGGATAGCCCCCAACGCAGGTACGCAGCGGCCATGGCCTCCAGCCGGGCCAGCGGGTCGGCCTGGGCCGGCACGTCGATGGCGGCGGCGAACTCGGCGAAGTGGGTGGCGATGACGCTTCGGACCAGGGTCGCCTTGTCGGGGACGTGGCGGTACACCGACGGCGGCGAGACGCCCGCCGCGGTGGAGACGGCCCACCGGTCCGTGTTCTCGGCGGGACGGCTCGTGCCTCCGCCTAGCCTCCGCCTCGTGGGCGGCGACCTGACCGATCGGCCGGTGCTGCGCCGCCACGCCGAGCAGGAGTTCGCCGCCGAGCTCGACGCGCTCGCCGCCGGTGATGACCGGGAGCGACCGCCGGGGTGGCGGCTGTCGCCGTGGGCGGTGGTCACCTACCTGCTCGGGGGCGAGGCGGGCGACGGCAGCGAGGTGACGGCGAAGTACCTGGGGGACCGGCGGTTGATGGAGGTGGCGGTGGCGACGTTGGCCACCGACCGGGCGTTGCTGCTGCTCGGGGTGCCGGGGACGGCCAAGACGTGGGTCAGCGAGCACCTGGCCGCGGCGGTGAGCGGAGACTCGACGCTGCTGGTGCAGGGGACGGCGGGGACGGGGGAGGAGTCGCTGCGCTACGGGTGGAACTACGCCCGGCTGCTGGCCGAGGGCCCGAGCGAGGCGGCGATCGTGGCCAGCCCGGTGATGGTGGCCATGCAGCGGGGGGCGGTGGCCCGGGTCGAGGAGCTGACCCGCATCCCCTCCGACACCCAGGACGCCCTCATCACGATCCTGTCGGAGAAGTCGCTGCCCGTTCCCGAGCTGCAATCCGAGGTGCAGGCCCGCCGGGGGTTCAACGTCATCGCCACGGCCAACAACCGCGACCGGGGCGTGAACGAGCTGTCGTCGGCCCTGCGCCGCCGCTTCAACACCGTCGTGCTGCCGCTGCCGGCCACGGTCGAGGAGGAGGTGGAGATCGTACGCCAGCGGGTGGCCCAGCTGGGCCGGGCGCTGGGCCTGCCCGAGGTGCCGCCGGCGCTGGAGGAGGTGCGCCGCATCGTCACGGTCTTCCGGGAGCTGCGGTCGGGCGAGACCGAGGACGGCAGGGCCCGGGTGAAGTCGCCGAGCGGCACGCTCTCGACTGCCGAGGCGATCAGCGTGGTGGGCAACGGGATAGCCCTGGCCGCCCACTTCGGCGACGGTGAGATCCGGGCCGGCGACGTGGCCGCCGGGATCGTGGGGGCGGTGGTGCAGGACCCCGTGGCCGACGCCGTGGTGCTGCGGGAGTATCTCGAGACGGTGGTGCGCGAGCGTGACGGCTGGCTCGACCTCTACCGGGCCCTGCGCGACCACCTGTCATGACCCTCACCGTGCTCGGGATCCGCCACCACGGGCCCGGGTCAGCGCGGTCGGTGGTGCGGTCGCTCGAGCGGCTACGGCCCGATCTGGTGCTGGTCGAGGGGCCGCCCGAGGGGGACCCGATGATCCCCCTGGTCTGCTCGCCCGAGCTGGTGCCGCCGGTGGCGCTGCTCTGCTACGCCGTGGCCGAGCCGCAGCGCTCGGCGTTCTGGCCGTTCGCCTCGTTCTCGCCCGAGCTGGCCGCCCTGCGCTGGGCCGAGGCCAACGACGTGCGGTCCCGCTTCTGCGACCTGCCCGCCGCCACCTCGCTGGCCTGGAAGCCGCCCCGGGCCGCCCGCTCCCGCCGCCGGGTCGATCCCATCGCCGTGCTGGCCGCCGCCGCCGGGCACCACGACCCCGAGCGGTGGTGGCAGGACCTGGTCGAGGCCCGGGGGGTGGCCGACGAGGCCCTGTTCGAGGCCATCGGCGAGGCCATGGCCGCCCTTCGGGGGGTGGAGCCGCATGACCGGGAGGAGGCGGCACGGGAGGCGGCCATGCGCCAGGCCGTCCGCGCTGCCCGCAGGGAGGGGCACGTGCACATCGTCGTGGTCTGCGGCGCCTGGCACGCCCCGGCCCTCACGGGAACGTTTCCGTCGCAGGCAGCCGACCAGGCCACCCTCAAGGGCCTGCCCAAGGAGAAGGTGACGGCCACCTGGGTGCCGTGGACCACCGGTCGCCTGGCCCAGGAATCGGGCTACGGCGCAGGCGTCGACTCGCCGGGCTGGTACGCCCACCTCCACGACGAGTCCCTCGATCCCGTCCCCGGGTGGCTGGCCCGCACGGCCCGGATGCTGCGCGGTGAGGGCCTCGACTGCGCCCCGGCCGGCTCGGTCGATGCCGCCCGTCTGGCCGATGCTCTGGCCGCCCTACGAGGCCGCCCGCTGCCGGGCCTGGCCGAGGTCACCGACGCCACTCTCGCCGCCCTGTGCGACGGCGACGCCTCTCCGCTGCGGCTGGTGCACCGCCGCCTGGTGGTGGGCGAAGGGGTGGGGCGGGTCCCCGACGACACCCCGGCGCTCCCGCTCTCGGCCGACGTGCGCCGCCGCCAGCGCCGCCTGCGCCTGGCCGTCACCGAGCAGCCGAAGGTGCTGGAGATCGACCTCCGCCAGCCTCTGGGCCTGGATCGCAGCCACCTCCTCCACCGCCTTCGCCTCCTCGAGGTGGCTTGGGGCCAGCCGAGCCGGTCGCTCACCGGGACGACCGGAACGTTTCGGGAGACGTGGCGGCTGGCTTGGGACCCGACCCTCGAGGTCGCCCTGGTCGAGGCGTCGGTGTGGGGCACCACCCTCGAAACGGCGGCCACGGCCCGGGCCAGCGACCTGGCGTGGTCGGCGGGCTCGCTGACCGAGCTCACCGATCTGGTGCAGCGTGCCCTGCTGGCCGAGCTCCCCGACGCCGTGGTGCACGTGGTGGCCGCCCTCGAGGTGCGGGCCGCAGTGGCCACCGACGTCCACCACCTGCTGGCCGCCGTCCCGCCCCTGGTCCAGGCCCTGCGCTACGGCACCGTCCGGCGTACCGACGCCGCCGCCGTGGGTCGGGTGGTGGACGGCATGGTGGCCCGCAGCGCCGCCGGGCTGGTGACGGCCTGCGCCAGCCTCGACGACGACGCCGCGGCCGGCACCGCCGAGGCGCTGCGGGCCGCCGACCGGGCCGTCGGCCTCCTCGCCGATGCCCGCCACCTGGTGCCGTGGCGGGCGGCGCTGCGGGATCTGGCCGCCAGCGTCTCGGTACACGGTCTGGTGTGCGGACGGGCCGCCCGCCTGCTTCTCGACGCCACCGCCCTCACCGCCGAGGAGGCGGCCCGGCTGCTCGGGCGCACCCTCTCCCCGGGCGAGCCGCCGGCTCGGGCCGCGGCCTGGGTCGAGGGGTTCCTGTCCGGCAGCGGCCTGGTCCTGGTGCACGACGACCAGCTCTTCGGCGTCCTCGACCGTTGGGTGTCGCTCCTGCCCGATGACCGCTTCACCGAGGTCCTGCCCCTCCTGCGTCGCACCTTCAGCACCTTCGCCGCCCCCGAGCGCCGGGCCCTGGGAGACCGGGCTGCGGCGGGCGGGACGGCGGCCACCGCCACCGACGCCGACGCCGAGAACGACCTCGACCAGGCCCGGGCCGATCTGGTCGTTTCCACCCTGCGCCGGCTGCTCGGGCTGTGATGCCATGACCAGCGATGCCCGGCGGTGGCGGCTGATCCTCGGTCGCGACGCCGCCGACACCCTGCCGGGGGCCGAGCTGTCGACCGCCGACGAGCCGGTGGACGGCGCCCTCGAGGCCCTCTACGGCGGCGAGGGCGCCACCGCCGACCGCCGGGGCGGGCTGGGCGGGTCGCGCCCGAACCTGGCCCGCTGGCTGGGCGACATCCGCACCTACTTCCCCCAGCCGGTGGTGCAGGTGCTGCAGCGAGACGCCATCGAGCGGCTGGGCCTGCGCCAGCTGCTGCTCGAACCCGAGCTGCTGGCCGAGGTCCAGCCCGACGTGCACCTGGTGGCCGATCTCATCGCCCTGGCCAGCGTGATCCCGGCCCGGACCAGGGAGACGGCCCGCCAGGTGGTGGGCCAGGTGGTCGAGCAGCTGCAGCGCCGGCTGGCCCAACGCCTCGTCACCGCCGTCAACGGCGCCCTCGACCGCAGCACCCGCACCCGCCGGCCGAAGCTGCCCGACGTCAACTGGGACCGAACCATCCGGGCCAACCTGGCCACCTACGACGCCGAGCGGCACACGGTCGTGCCCGAGCACCTCGTGGGCCACGGCCGGCGCCGGCGGCAGGCCCAGCTGAAGGACGTCATCATCTGCGTCGACCAGAGCGGCTCGATGGCCACCTCGGTGGTGCACGCCAGCATCCTGGCCGCCGTGCTGGCCTCGGTCCGCTCGCTGCGCACCTCGTTCGTGGTGTTTGACACCGAGGTGGCCGACCTCACCGAGCACCTCAACGATCCCGTCGACCTGCTCTTCGGCGTCCAGCTCGGCGGTGGCACCGACATCGCCCGGGCGGTGGCCTACTGCCAGCGCCTGGTGGAGCGGCCGGCCGACACCGTCCTGATGCTCGTCACCGATCTCTACGAGGGGGGCGACGCCGACCAGCTCCGGGCCCGGGTGGCAGGGCTGGTGCACTCGGGGGTGACGGTGGTTTGCCTGCTGGCCCTGAGCGACAGCGGCGCCCCGGCCCACGACGACATTCTCGCCGCCGACCTGGCCGCCCTCAGGGTGCCCTGCTTCGCCTGCACGCCCGACCTGTTCCCTGATCTCATGGCCGCGGCCCTCGAAGGAGGCGACATCGGGGGGTGGGCCGACCGCTCCGGCCTGCCCACCGCCCGACCGGCTGGCTAGATCAGAAGCGCCAGCCGTCAGCCCCGGCGCAACAGCAGGACGATGACCACGATGATGAGGATGACGACGACAGTTCCCACGCCTATGTACATGCCGCAGGACTACCCCCGGCCCGCCCCGGCCCAACCATGGGCCGACATCTCCGGCGGAATCGGACCCGCGAGCTCAGTCCCGGGCGGGGATCTGGCGGGCCGGGACCTTGGTGACCCGGCCGGCCTTGATGCAGCTGGTGCACACGAACAGGCGGATCGACGAGCCGTCGACCAGGGCCCGCACCTTCTGCACGTTGGGGTTCCAGCGACGCTTGGTGCGGACGTGGGAGTGCGACACCGACATGCCGAAGGACGGCTTCTTGCCGCAGAGCTGACAGACAGAAGCCATCGGGCTTTTGCACCTCGTGCACGTGGGGGGACGGAACCGGGGAAGGTTACCATCGCATCCCATGTTGACGTCCACCCGGCTAGCGGCCGCCGACCTCAGGGCCGTCGTCGTCGCCTTCCGGGACGCCCTCCGCACCTGTGCTCCGGCGCTGAACCGGCTGAACGTCTACCCCGTCCCCGACGGCGACACGGGGAAGAACATGCTGGGCACCGTCGAGCGGGTGGTGGCCGAGCTCGACGGCGCCGAGGACACCCTGGCCGAGGTGTGCCGGGCCATCGCCTACGGCAGCCTGATGGGGGCCTCGGGCAACTCGGGCATCATCTTGTGCCAGGTGCTGCGGGGCTTCACCGAGGTGGTGCAGGACCTCGACGCCGCCGGCCCCGCCGATGTGGCCGCCGGCCTGGCCATGGCCTCCAGGCAGGCCGACGGAGCGGTGTCGCGACCGATGGAAGGCACGATCCTGTCGGTGGTGCGGGCCAGCTCCACCGCGGCGGCCGACGCCGCCGAGGCGGGACGCGACCTCGAGGGCCTGCTGCGGGCCACCCGCACCGAGGCTGTGGCGGCGTTGGCCCGCACCCCCGAACAGCTGCCCGTGCTCGCCCAGGCCGGGGTGGTCGACGCTGGCGGGGCGGGCTACTGCCTCCTGCTCGACGCCCTGCTCCACGTCGTCGCCGGCGACCCCCTGCCTGACCGGCCGCCGGTGCCCGAGGGGATGCTCGACACGATGGGCGACGTCGATCTCGGCGCCCTGGCCGAGGTCGCCCACGCCGCCACCGGGGAGAGCAGCATCGCCGAGCTGCGCTACGAGGTGATGTTCCTCCTCGAGGCCGACGACGCCCTCATCCCCGCGTTCAAGGACGTGTGGAGCGGGGTGGGTGACTCGATCGTGGTCGTCGGCGGCGACGGCCTGTGGAACTGCCACATCCACGCCGACGACGTCGGCGAGGCCATCGAGGCCGCGCTCGATACCGGCCGGCCCCGACGCATCAAGGTCACCGACCTCCTCGACCAGGTCGAGGAGGAGCGCTGGGTGCGCCAGGGGGCGGTCGAGAGCGCCCCCCACGTGGTCGACCCCGTGCCCTGCGCGGTGGTTGCCGTGGCCTCGGGCGACGGCATCCGCCGCATCTTCCACAGCCTGAAGGTGCACCGGGTCGTCACCGGCGGCCAGACCATGAACCCCTCCACCGAGGACCTCCTCGAGGCCGTCGAGGCCGTCCCGGCCGGTGAGGTGATCCTCCTGCCCAACAACAAGAACATCGTGGCCGTGGCCCGCCAGGTCGAGGCGCTCAGCGCCAAGGTCGTGCGGGTGGTGCCCACCACCAGCGTCACCGAGGGCTTCGCCGCCCTGCTCGACTACGACCCCGAGGGCGACGCCGACCACAACGCCCGGTGCATGGCCGCCGCCGCCGAGCGGGTGATCACCGGCGAGGTCACCCGCTCGGTGCGGGGCAGCGGCTCCGACGCGGGGCCCATCGCCGAGGGCGACTGGATCGGCCTCAGCGACGACCGCATCTCGGTGGTGGCCCCCAGCCTCTACGAGTGCGTGGAAGGCCTCCTCGGCAAGCTCCTCGACGACACCCACGAGATCGTCACCCTCATCGAGGGCGAGGGGGCCACCACCGGAGCCACCCGCCGCATCGAGAGCTGGCTGGCCGAGCGCTTCCCCCACGTAGAGACCGAGGTCCACCACGGCGGCCAGCCCCTCTACCCCTACCTGTTCAGCATCGAGTAGCGGCTGGTGGGCCGCTCGTTGCAGGCGCTGGCCGGGAAGTCGGTGGACGAGCTCGAGGCGGTGACGCCGAAGGTGGCTGTGCTCCTGGCCAAGGCCGAGGTCGAGAGCGTGCTCGACCTGCTGATGCTCTACCCGCGCCGCTGGATCGACCGCACCCGGGAGGCCCGCATCGCCGATCTCCAGCCGGGTGAGGAGGGGCTAGTGATGGCATCGGTGCGGGCCGTGCGGCTGGTGCCGCCGGTGCGGGGGAGGGGCCGGGGCCGGGTCGAGGTGGTGGTGCACGACGGCACCGCAGCGATGACCGTCACCTTCTTCAACCAGCCGTGGCGGGCCAAGCAGCTTCGGGCGGGGATGCAGATCACCGTCTTCGGAAAGCTGAACCTGTTCCGCGGCGCCCGGCAGATGGTGGGCCCGGTGATCGACCTCCTCGGGGATTCGGCTGATCTCGGGGCCATCGTTCCCGTCTACCCCCAGACGGGCGAGCTCACGACCTCGATGATCCGCAAGGCCGTGCGCGAGTCCCTCGAGCGGGCAAAGGACTTCGAGGAGCCGCTGCCCACCGCGGTGCTCGACCAAGTTGACGTCGTCGACCGCACCCGGGCGTTCCACCTCATCCACAACCCCGACTCGATGGGCGCCGCCTTCGCCGCCCGCACGCGCCTGGCCTTCGACGAGTTGCTGCGCCTCCAGCTCGTCCTGGTGCTGCGCAAGCGGGCCTACGAGCGGTCGGCCCGCGGCATCGCCCACACCGTCGGGGCCGACGGCGGTCGCCTGGTGAAGGCGTTCCTCGACAGCCTGCCGTACGAGCTGACCGGCACCCAGCGGCGGGCCGTCACCGCCCTGCAGCGCGACCTGGCCTCGCCGCTGCCGATGCACCGGCTGCTGCAGGGCGACGTGGGCAGCGGCAAGACCACGGTGGCCGTGGCCGCCCTGCTCACCGCCGTGCAGGGGGGCTGGCAGGGGGCGCTGATGGCCCCGACCGAGGTGCTGGCCGAGCAGCACCTCCTGTCCATCCGCCCCCTGCTGGCCGGGCTCAGCGTGGACGAGGAGGGCAGCCTGTTCGGGGCTCGGCAGGTGAACCTGCGGCTGTTGACCCACAAGACGACGGCGAAGGAGCGGGCCGAGCTGCTGCCGGCGCTGGCCCGGGGTGAGGTCGACATCCTGGTCGGCACCCACGCCCTGCTCACCGAGCACGTGGCCTTCGCCCACCTGGGCTGCGTGGTGGTCGACGAGCAGCACAAGTTCGGGGTCGAGCAGCGGGCGGCGCTGCGGGACAAGGGTGGCGAGACCGACCCCGACCTGCTGGTGATGACGGCTACCCCCATCCCCCGCACGGCCGCGATGACGGTCTTCGGCGACCTCGACGTCACCGTCCTCGACGAGCTGCCCCCGGGCCGCACGCCGATCCAGACGGTGTGGGCCCAGACCCCGATGGACGTGGCCATGGCCTGGGGGGCCGTGCGCCAGGCCGTGGCCGAGGGGCGCCAGGCCTTCGTGGTGTGCCCGCTGGTGGAGGAGAGCGAGAAGCTGCAGGTCACCTCGGCGGTGGCCGAGCACGAGCGGCTGGAGGCCGACGAGCTGGCCGGCCTGCGCCTCGGCCTCCTCCACGGGCAGATGCCCTCGGCCGACAAGGAGGCGGTGATGAGCCGCTTCCGGGCCGGCGAGGTCGACGTCCTCGTGGCCACCACGGTGGTCGAGGTGGGCGTCGACGTGCCCAACGCCACGGTGATGGTGATCGAGGACGCCGACCGCTTCGGCATGGCCCAGCTGCACCAGCTGCGGGGCCGGGTCGGCCGGGGCGCCCACGCCAGCCGCTGCTACCTGCTGGGTGGCACCGACCAGGCCGGCCGGCCCCTCAGCGACGACGTCGCCGAGCGGCTGGGGGCCATGGTCCGCACAACCGACGGCTTCGAGCTGGCCGAGGTCGACCTCGACCTGCGGGGGGAGGGCACCATCCTCGGCACCCGCCAGAAGGGCCGCAGCGACCTCAAGCTGGCCAGCCTCCGCCGTGACAAGGCCCTGGTGGCCGAGGCCCGCAAGGTCGCCTTCGCCCTCGTCGGCCCCGACGGCCACGGCCTCGACCGCCTCCCCGCCCTCAAGGCCGAGGTCGAGTGGCTGGTCGACCCCACCGAGTCCGACTACCTCTTCAAGAGCTGAACTCTTCAAGGAGCTGAACGTGCCCCGCTATGACGACTCGGTGGCCTACGCCTCGAACTGGCGGATGGTCCTGCTGGCTGACGCCGGCTTCGGCCTGATCGGGGCGCTCGTCGGCCTGGTCATCCTGGCCACCGTGCACGTGGTGATGGGCGCCATGCTGGCCTCGGCCGGCCTCGTCTACCTCTTCCCCGTGGCCCGCAGGGCCCGCCATTGGGCCGCCCTGCGCCGGGAAGCGGGCCTGTAGGAAAAGCTCACCTCGGTAGCGCTCGACGGCGACGGATCAGACCTGGACGATCTTCACGATGTCCTGGAGGCCCTCGAAGTCGTTGCCGTTACGGGTGTAGAGGGGGAGATCTGCCGCGCTGGCTGTGGCGGCGATGAGCAGGTCGACAGCGCGTGGACCCCGTGCCTTGCGGCCGACGGCGATGGTGGCGGCGTAGACCCGCCCGTAGGCCCTGGCCGCATCGGCGTCGAACGGGACCGGGTCGAAGACGGCTTCGACCCGTTGCAGGCGATCCTGGCGGCGCGCCCGCTCCTGGAGGTCGGCGGTGGCGTGCGGCCCGGCGGCAAGCTCGGCGATCGTGAGGGTGCTGACCACGATCTCGAGCGGCAGCATCGCCGGGTCTAAGCGCTCGAAGTCGATGACCACCGAGGTGTCCAGCAACCCGCGTCGGGGGCGAGGTGACTCAACCACGAGGGGCAGGGTCCTGGCTGGCGACCGCATCGAGGTCGGCTCGGAGCCGCTCGTGGTCGATCTGTGACGCCGTGGCGAAGGTGGCCATGGCCACCGCCGTGGTGACGAAACGGCGCCGGCGGACGGGGCTGAGCTCGCCCACGGCGACGCCGTTGCGGGTCACGACGAAGCTCTCGCCCTGGTCGAGCCGGCGCATGATGTCTCCGCTCTCGTTGCGCAGCTCGCGCTGGGTGATCTCGCGGGTCATGGGTGAAGCGTAGCACCCGTGCTACGGGAGTTCGGCCTTCTGATCAGCGGCCCCTCGTCAGGCGGAAGGTGCGGAGAACGGTGGTGACCTGGGTGTCGTCGAAGGTCTCGGCGGGGGCGGTGGCGACGACGTTGATGATCAGGGTGTCGGTGACCTGGACGGCGAGCTGGAGGTTGCGGGACGGCGGGTCCGGCGCCGCGGGGGGCTCGGCGGGGTCCTGGGTCCAGCCGACGACGAAGGCCTGCCGGGCGCCGGGCCAGCGCACCTCCTCCCGGAAGACGTCGCGGGCCTGCACCTCGCGCTTGACCTCCTCGAGCAGCTTCAGCTGCTCGAGCACCGACAGCTGGGGCCGCACGTCGCGGATCACCGCCACCAGGGTCGGCAGGTCGCCCGGCCGGGGGGGCCGGGCGTTCAGCGTCAGCTTGGGCTCGCCGTTGGTCGAGCGCTGGGACTGCGGGGAGAAGGTGTCGGGGGCGGCGATGGTGAAGCCGGCGCCCGTCAGCTTGACGAAGCCCTCCGGCGGCTTGATCGGCCCCACCCCGCCGGGAGTCGCCTCGCCGCCGCCGCAGCCGGCCAGGGCGAGCAGGGCAGCCAGCACCACCCCGACCAGCGTTCTGCCGGGAGTATGACTGCGCCAGGCGACACCTTCTCCCGGCAGTTGCCTGGGGTTCGGCGGCATCGTCCGGCTAGTCCCCTTGATCGGAGGCCGGGACCTCGAGGTCCCAGCGGTCGTGGCAGTCGCGGCAGCGGTAGACGACCAGGTCGCCCTCGGCCCAGGGCAGGTCATCCGGGCCGGGGGGCGGGGTGAGGAGGTAGGCCGGTCCGCCGCAGTCGATGCAGGTGATCTCCGGCTCGGCCACGAACGCCCCGCCCTCCCAGGCCATCAGACGGCCTGCCCGGTGCTGAGCATCAGGGCGGTGGCCTCGACCGCGGCCGAGCCGTCGGCCAGGAGGAGCCGCCCGTGCACCCGGCTGCGCTGCCGCAGCTGGGCCCGGTCGCGCCACGCCTCGACCCGCACCGAGCTGCCGTCCAGCGGCACCGGGCTGCGGAAGCGCAGGTCGAGGGTGGCGGTGATGGTGGCGACGTGGTCGAGGGCCTGGGAGAGCCCGCCCATGCAGTCGTCGAGGAGGGCTGCCGCCATCCCCCCGTGTAGGAAGCCGGGCGCGCCCGACCACGAGGCGTCCGGCACCACCTCGCCGACCAGGGTGCCGCTGGCCCGCCCGTCGCCCGAGGGAACCAGGGGCAGCCACCGCAGGGCGAGCAAGTCCACGACCGGGCGACGGTACCGCCTCCCCGGGCCACCCCGGCTGGCGGCGGTACCTTCTCGCCATGCCCGCCCAGGCGCGCCGTTGCGGGTGATCGCCGGCGAGGCCAGGGGCCGCCGCCTGTCGGCGCCACCGGGCGCAGGGGTCCGGCCCACCGCCGATCGGGTCCGCGAGGCCCTGTTCACCATGCTGGAGGCCCACCTGGGCGAGCTCGACGGGTTCCGGGTGGCCGACCTGGCCTGCGGCAGCGGGGCCCTGGGCATCGAGGCGCTGTCCCGGGGGGCGGCGACCTGCGCCTTCGTCGACCTCGCCGCCCGCTCGCTCCGGGCGGCCAGGGACAACCTGAGCGCCGTCGGCCTGGACGACCGGTCGGTCGTCTTCGTGCGGGACGACCTGGTGCGGTGGGCCGCCCGGCAGGAACCGGCGTCGCTCGACCTGGTTCTGGTCGACCCGCCCTACCGATGGGACCATTGGCCCGATCTGCTCCTCGCCCTGGTGGGCGTCGCTGCCGCCGTGGCCGCCGAATCCGATCGGGAGATCGCCCCCCCTGCCGGGTGGGCATCGCTGAGGACGCGCCGCTACGGCGGTACCGTGGTCAGCGTGCTCGTCGCTCATCAGGGACCAGAGCGTTGAGGACGGCGCTGTTTCCCGGGTCTTTCGACCCGATCCACAACGGCCATCTCGAGATCATCGAGATCGCCGCGGTCCTCTTCGACCACCTGGTGGTGGCCGTCATCCGCAACCCGGGCAAGGGCGAGCCCCTATTCAGCCTCGAGGAGCGCCAGGATCTGGTGCGGGAGAGCTGCATCCGCCACGAGAACGTCCGGGTGGTGTCCATGACCAAGCTGACCGTCGACGTTGCCCGCGAGGAGGGTGCCGGGGTGATCGTGAAGGGGGTTCGGGTGGTCTCGGACTTCGAGTCCGAGCTGCAGCAGGCGCAGATGAACAAGGCGGTGTCCGGCATCGAGACCGTGCTGATCCCCTGTGCTACGGCCTCCAGCTTCGTGGCCAGCAAGTACGTTCGTGACTTCGTGAAGCTCGGGGCCGCCGACCGGATCGACTCGATGGTGCCCAAGGCCGTGGCCGCCCGCCTCCGGGAGCGCTACGGCGCCGGTGAGCAGCAGTGAGCGAGGACGGCCCGGAGGTGGAGGCATCGTGACTGGAGTGTTCGAGGGGCAGGACGCCCCTGACACCGAGACCCTGGTCCGGCGGGTCATCGAGCTCATCGGCAACGCCCGACCGCTGCCGCTGTCGTCCAGCGTGCGGGTGGAGAAGGAGGAGGTGCTTGAGTTGCTCGACGACGCCCTCGACCGCCTCCCCCAGGAGCTGCGCCAGGCCCGCTTCATGCTGAAGGAGCGCGAGGAGTATCTGGCCAAGGTGCAGCGCGAGGCCGACGAGATCCTCGAGTCGGCCCGGGTGGGGGCCGAGCGGATGGTGCAGCGCACCGAGATCGTGCGCGAGGCCCAGCACACGGCCACCTCCCTGGTCGAGACAGCCAAGGACGAGGCCCGGCGCATGCGGATGGAGGCCGAGGACTACTGCGACCAGAAGCTGGCCGGCTTCCAGATCGTCCTCGAGCGCACGGCCAAGACGGTGGCGGCGGGCCGGGAGAAGCTGCGGATGACCCCTCAGCCGGCGGCGTCCGATGGTCAGATCGGCATGGGCATCGGGCCGAACGACCCGAGCGAGCCCGGCTTCTTCGACCAGGACATCTGAGCGTCCCAGGGCAGCACCGGCGGTAGCGTGCGGTGTGGCCAGGGGGAGCGATTTCATCGTCGATGTGACGCCGCTGCGCAAGCTGCCGGGCTCGGTGCTGCGGGTCGAGCGGTCGGGCCGGCTACCCGGGCTGGCGCTGTCGGCCTCTGCTGTGGCCGAGGGCGACGAAGTGGCCGTCGATGCCGAGCTGGCCTGGGCCTCCGACGACGTCGTGGTCACCGCCACGGTCCGGGCCCCCTGGACCGGGCAATGCCGCCGGTGCCTGGGCCACGCCGCCGGCGAGGTGAACGCGTGGCTCCGCGAGGTGTACGAGCCGACCTCCGACGGCGAGGAGACCTACGCCCTCAAGGGCTCCCAGGTCGACCTTGGCCTGCTTGTGCGCGATGCTGTCCTGCTGCAGCTCCCCCCGGCCCCGCTGTGCGAGGATGGGTGCCTGGGGCTTTGCCCCGTCTGCGGGGTCAACCGCAACGAGACCCGGTGCAGCTGCGACGTCAGCCAGCCGGACCCACGTTGGGCGGCCCTCGACGCCCTGCGCGACACCTGAAGCACACCGAGCACGAAGAAAGAATCGGAGAGCGCCGCCGTGGCCGTCCCCAAGAAGAAGAAGTCCAAGTCGAAGACCCGCATGCGGCGGGCCAGCAACTGGACCCTCGACGCCCCGCCCCGCAGCAACTGCCCCCGCTGCGGGTCGGCCAAGGTGCCTCACATCGTGTGCGGCGAGTGCGGCTGGTACCACGGCCGCCAGGCCATCGAGGTTTGACGAGCCCCGTCGTGGCCCCGAGGTGAAGCCCGTCGGCGTCGACGTGATGGGCGGCGACCAGGCCCCGGCTGAGATCGTCGCCGGCTGCGTGCGGGCCGCGGCGGAACTGGGCATCGACGTGCTCCTGGTAGGTCAGCCCGAGGCCCTCGAGGGTCTCGACACCGGCGGCCTCGAGGTGCTGGCCGCCTCGCAGGTGGTGGCCATGGCCGAGGATCCGGCCATGGCCGTGCGCACCAAGAAGGACAGCTCGCTGGTGCGCCTGGCCGAGGCGGTGCGCGACGGGCGGGCCTCGGCCATGGTGTCGGCCGGCAACACCGGGGCGACCATGGCCTCGGCGCTGCTGCGGACCGGGCGCATCAAGGGCGTGGTGCGGCCGGCGATCGTGACCCCGATCCCGGTGCCGGGCGCCGCCACCCCCACGGCCCTGCTCGATGCCGGCGCCAACGTCGAGTGCAGCCCCGAGATGCTGGTGCAGTTCGCCCACATGGGCTCGGCCTACTTCACCGCTCGCTACGGGGTGGCCGAGCCCCGGGTGGGCCTGCTGTCGATCGGCGAGGAGGCCGGCAAGGGCGGCACGCTGCGCAAGGAGGCGCACGCCCTTCTGGTCGACGAGCCGGGCCTCAGCTTCCTCGGCAACGTCGAGGGTCGCGACGTCATGTCCGATGTCGTCGACGTGTGCGTCACCGACGGGTTCACCGGCAACGTCACCCTGAAGGCCCTCGAGGGCGGCATGCGCACCCTGTCCAAGGCGGTGATGGGCATCCTCCTCGGCAGCGAGGAGGCCCGAGCGGCCAGCGAGTCGTTGCTGCCCGCCTTTGTCGCCCTCTACGAAGAGCTGGACCCCGAGAGCCACGGCGGGGCCATGCTCCTCGGCACCGAGGGCCTGTGCATCATCAGCCACGGCTCGTCCTCGGCCATCGCCATCGTCAACGCCGTGCGCACCGCCCGCGACATGGTGGAGGCCGACCTCGTCGGTGCCATCCGTCGGGCCATCCGCCCGTCACCGGTCCCCGGGGCGTAGCCCCGGACTGGCTATGATCCGGCCGTGCCTGCCGAGACCCATGTGAGTGGAAACCCCATGAGCCGCGATGAGGTCTTCAAGCTGATCCAGGACAGCCTGGCCGAGATCCTCGAGATCGAGCCGGCCAAGATCACCGAGGGCGCCTCGTTCGCCGACGACCTCGACGCTGACAGCCTGGCCCTCATCGAGCTGGTCGAGGCGCTGGAGGAGGACCTGAGCGAGCGCTCGGTCGGTTTCCGCATCGAGGACGAGGACCTCGAGGACCTGAAGGTGGTGCGCGACGCCGTGGACTACGTCGTCGCCAAGCTCGGGGCGTAGGCGCTGTCCGGCCTCGGCCACGACGCGCAGCTCGACGCCCTGGCCCACCGGTTGGGGCGGAGCTTCGCCGACCGCTCCCTTCTCGAGCGAGCGGTGGCCCACCGGTCCTGGTGCGCCGAGAACCCCCCGGCGGTCTCCAACGAGCGGCTGGAGTTCCTGGGCGACGCCGTGCTCGGCCTGGTGGTCACCGACCACATCTTCGGGAGCGACCCCGAGCTGCCCGAGGGCCAGCTGGCCAAGGTGCGGGCTGCGGTCGTCAGCTCGGCCACCCTGGCCGAGGTGGCCGCCGAGCTCGACGTGGGCGCCGCCCTGCTGCTGGGCAAGGGCGAGGGCAGCAGTGGCGGCAGCGAGAAGCCGTCGATCCTGGCCGACGCCATGGAGGCGCTGATCGGAGCCACCTACCTGGACGGTGGCTGGACCGCGGCCCAGGACCTGGTGCTGCGCCTCCTCGATGACCGGATCATCGAGGCGACGGCCGGGCCGGGCGGCCAGGACCACAAGACCCGCCTGCAGGAGCTGGCCTCCAGCCGCTTCGGGCGCCTGCCCTCCTACTCGGTGGTGGACGAGGGGCCGGACCACGCCAAGCGCTTCGTCGCCTCCGTCGTGCTCGACGGGCGCCGCTGGGAGGGTGGCGAGGGCCGGTCGAAGAAGCAGGCCGAGCAGGCCGCCGCCCGCGAGGCCTGGGCCGTGCTGTCCGGGGAGGCCGCCGCCACCGAGCCGATCGGCGTGGACGAGTCCCGGAGCCTGAACGGTGCCTGAGCTCCCGGAGGTCGAGACCATCCGCCGCGACCTCGAGAAGGAGGTGGTGGGCAAGAAGCTGAAGGAGGTGACGGTCACCGGCCAGCGCACGGTGCGCCGCCGTCCGGCCGAGTTCAAGGAGCGGCTGGAGGGGCGCAAGATCCTGGGCGTCGACCGGCGGGGCAAGTACCTGGTGGTGCGGCTCGACGGGCCCGACGTTCTGGTCATCCACTTGCGGATGAGCGGCCAGCTGCTGAAGGCCACCCCGAAGGACCCCCTCGACAAGCACACCCACGCCGTCCTCGTCTTCGCGCCCCCCGGTGCCCTCCAGATCCGATTCGTCGACCCCCGCACCTTCGGCGAGCTGTTCGTCACCACCCCCGAAGCCCTCGAGGCGACGGTCCCCGAGCTGGCCCACCTCGGCTTCGACCCTCTCGAGACCCCGATGTCGTGGGAGAAGTTCGGGCTGCTGGTGCGGGCCCGCAAGGCCAAGCTGAAGTCGCTGCTGATGGACCAGACCTTCATCGCCGGCATCGGCAACCTCTATGCCGACGAGATCCTCTTCGCCGCCGGCCTGCGCTACGACCGCGACTCGGCGACGATCAGCCCCCAGGAGGCCCGCCGGCTGTGGCGGGGCATGACCGAGGTGCTGACCGAGGCCATCAAGGCCCGGGGATCGAGCCTGGCCGACGAGCAGTACGTCGACCTGTTCGGCCGCACCGGCAAGTTCCAGGAGCAGCATCAGGTCTACGCCCGGGAGGCCAAGCGCTGCCTGCGCTGCCGGGCCACCATCGCCCGGGTCAAGTTCGCCCAGCGCAGCACCTACTTCTGCCCCAGCTGCCAGGTCTGACGCGGGGGGGCGGCGTAGGTTCGCCGAGGGTGATCGAGACCGATCGGCGCATCGTCTTCGACAAGCCGCCGGCCGAGGTGTGGGCGGCGATGACCGACACCGACGCCTACACCGGCTGGTGGCCGTGGTTGCGTGGACTCGACGCCGCGGCTGGGCTGGCGACGGGCGAGGTGTGGTTGTGCCACGTCCAGCCTCCGCTGCCCTACTCGCTGCACTTCACCATCGCCATCGCAGAGGTGGTGGCGGAGCGTTCGGTGGTGGCCACCATCGAGGGTGACATCACGGGAACGGCCCGGGTCGACCTGTCGGCAGGGGAGGGGTGGACGACCGTGGTCCACGTCGCATCCGACCTGGCACCGGCGGCGGGGGTCCTCCGCACCTTCGCCGCCTTGGCCCGGCCGATGGTGACGTGGGGCCACGAGTGGGTCATCGACAAGGGGATCCACCAGTTCCGGCGCACCGCCCTCGGAGGGACCTCCGCCTGAGGCCTCCCGGTAGCCTTCGGTCCGGCATGCACCTGCGACAGCTGACCCTGAAGGGGTTCAAGTCCTTCGCCGACCCGGTGACGCTCGACCTTGAGCCCGGGGTGTGCGTGGTGGTGGGGCCGAACGGCTCGGGCAAGTCGAACATCGTCGACGCCGTGGCCTGGGTGCTGGGCAGCCAGTCGCCCAAGAGCGTGCGCAGCACCAAGATGGACGACGTCATCTTCGCCGGGACGAGCGGGCGCCAGCAGCTGGGCCGGGCCGAGGTGAGCCTGACCATCGACAACTCCGACGGGCGCCTGGCCCTCGACCTCACCGAGGTGACCGTCACCCGCCGGCTGTTCCGCAGCGGCGACAGCGAGTACGAGATCAACGGCGCCCCCTGCCGGCTGCTCGACGTGCAGGACCTGCTGTCCGACTCGGGGGTGGGCCGCACTCAGCACGTCATCGTGAACCAGGGCCAGCTCGACGCCGTCCTCAACGCCCGTCCCGAGGAGCGGCGCGGCATCATCGAGGAGGCCGCAGGGGTCCTCAAGCACCGGAGGCGGCGTGAGAAGGCCATGCGCCGTCTGGACAGCACCGAGGCCGACCTGCTGCGGGCCCAGGACCTGGTGCGCGAGGTGCGCCGCCAGCTGGGCCCGCTGCGCCGACAGGCCGACGCCGCCCGCCGCCGCGACGGCGTGGAGGCCGAGCTGGCCGCGCTGCGCACCCACCTGGCCGGACGGGAGCTGGCCACGCTGCGCCAGCGGCTGGCCGGCGCTGAGGAGGCCAGAGCTCGGCTGGCCGGCGCCGAGGCAGGGCTGCGCCAGACCCTGGCCGGTCTCGAGGCCGCGGTGGCCGAGGCCGAGGCCGAGGTGTCGGGGGCGGCGGCGGTGGCCGGCTCGGAGGACCTGGCCGACGACCTCACCCGGGCCGAGGCGCTGCGGGAGCGGGCCCTGGGACTGGCCGGGGTGGTGGCTGAGCGGCGGCGCAGCATCGAGCGGGAGCTGCGGGCCCAGGCCGACGAGAGCGTGGCGGCCAGCCTCGAGGCCGACGCCGCCCGCCTGGCCGCCGAGCTGGCCGAGGTCGAGGTGGCGGCCCGGGGCCACGAGCCCGAGACCCAGGCCCTGGAGCGGGCCGAGGTAGCCCTGACCGCCGAGCGGGGCCGCTGCGAGGTGACGTGGGGCC
>JBBPYZ010000098.1:0-5070 GCA_038199465.1 Acidimicrobiales bacterium
CCGGCGGGCCGGGGCCTCCCGGGTGGCCGACCCGCCGGCCGGCGCGCCCCGCCCCGCGGCCAAGAACGAAGCGGTCACCAACGTCTACGAGCCGGGTTCGGTGGCCAAGCTCATCACGGTGGCCGGCGCCATCGAGGACGCCAAGGTGCGGCCCGACCAGACGCTGTCGGTTCCCAACGCCATCCAGGTCGGCGACCACCTCTACAAGGAGAACGAACCCCACCCCACCGAGGCGTGGAGCATCACCGACATCGTGGCCAACTCCTCGAACGTCGGCACCATCATGATCGGCCAGCAGCTGGGCAAGGAGCGCTTCGACTCCTACCTGCGGGCCTTCGGGTTCGGCGCAACGACCGGCCTGGGCGATCCGGGGGAGAGCGCGGGGATCCTGGCGGACCCTGCCGACTACACCTCCACCTCCATGGGGTCGTTCCCGATCGGCCAGGGCATCGCCGTGACCGCGGCCCAGATGCTCGCCGCCTACAACGCCGTGGCCAACGGCGGCACCTACGTGGCCCCCCGCCTGGTGCGGGCGACGGTGGGCCCCGACGGCACCCAGCGGCCGACACCCGCGTCCGAACCCCGGCAGGTCATCAGCCGCCAGACGTCGGCCGAGATGACCAAGATGCTGAGCGAGGTGGTGCGGGTCGGCACCGGCACCCTGGCCGCCGTCGACGGCTACACCGTGGCCGGCAAGACGGGGACGGCCCGCAAGCCCCTGGCGGACAAGCGGGGCTACGAGGACGGCGCCTACGTCTCCTCCTTCGCCGGCTTCGTCCCGGCCGAGAAGCCCCAGCTCACGGCCATGGTCATCCTCGACCAGCCCACCCCGATCTTCGGCGGGCTGGTGGCTGCCCCCGTGTTCTCCGACCTGGCCCGCTACGCCCTGGGGGAGCTGCGCATCCCGCCACCGGCCGGGGGCCTGCCGCAGACCGTGGCCCGCTCGGCCAGCGCCGAGTCGGCCAAGGGCGTGGGTGATGTCGGCGACGTCGGTGCCCTGGCTGCGCTGGCCAAGTCCCGGTCGAAGGCGACCTCGGAGGGCCCGGCCCCCACCGGGGCGGCGGTCCGAGCGGCCCCCACTACCGTGACCCGACGTTCGGTGACGGCTGTGACCCGGAGGTGAGCGCGGTGCGTCTCGACCAGCTCCTCGACGGCGTTGCCGTGCGGGTCGTGCACGGCGACCCCTCCGTCGAGGTGACGGCGGTCACCTTCGACTCGCGCGCGGTGCGTTTCGGCGCCCTGCACTGCTGCCTGCCCGGCGGGCGGGTGGACGGCCACCGCTTCGCCGGCGATGCTGTTGCCGCCGGCGCCACCTCGCTGCTGGTGGGCGGCGACGTCGACCTGCCGGTGACCCGGGTGGTGGTCGACGATCCCCGGGCGGCCATGGCCCAGGTGTCGGCTGGCCTGCACGGCCACCCGAGCCGCGCCCTGGCCGTGGTCGGCGTCACCGGCACCAACGGCAAGACCACCACCACCCACCTTGTGGCCCACGTCCTGTCGGCCGCCGGGCGTCCGTGCTCGACCCTCGGCACCCTGACGGGCGGCTTCACCACCCCGACCACGCCCGAGGCCCCCTTTCTCCAGGAGGCCCTGGCCATCGCCCGGGACCGGGGCGACGCCGCCGCCGCCCTCGAGGTGTCGAGCCACGCCCTGGTCCGCCACCGGGTCGACGCCACCACCTTCGCCGTGGCGGTGTTCACCGGCCTTTCGCAGGACCACCTCGACGAGCACGGCACCATGGAGGACTACTTCGCGGCCAAGGCGCGCCTTTTCACCGAGCATGAGGTCGGTCATGCCGTGATCGTGGTCGACGACCCCTGGGGGGCCCGCCTGGCCCGGGAGGTCGAGGGCGCCGGACGCATCGAGGTGACCCGGGTGACCCTGGCTGACTGGGAGCCCACCTGGTCGATGTCCCTGCCGGGCGCCCACAACCGCCGCAACGCGCTGTGCGCCCTGGCCGTCGGCCGGGTGCTCGGGATCAGCCCCAAGGTGGCCGTCGGCGCCCTGGCCGACGCCCCGGAGGTGCCCGGGCGCATGGAGCGGGTCGACGCCGGCCAACCCTTCACCGCCTACGTCGACTACGCCCACAAGCCGGGGGCCCTGGACGCCGTCCTCCACGCCGCCCGACCGGCCCAGGGCCGGGTGCTGGTGGTCTTCGGCTGCGGCGGCGAGCGGGACCGGACCAAGCGGCCCGAGATGGGCCGGCTGGCGGCGTCGCTGGCCGACGTGGCCATCCTCACCAGCGACAACGCCCGCAGCGAGGAGCCGGCCGCCATCATCGACGACGTGCTGGCCGGCATCGACGGCTCGGGCGGGGCCGAGGTGCACGTCGAGGCCGACCGGCGCCGGGCCATCGAGCTCGGCGTCCG
This sequence comes from Acidimicrobiales bacterium, assembly GCA_038199465.1. GTDB lineage: Bacteria > Actinomycetota > Acidimicrobiia > Acidimicrobiales > JAUJNH01 > JAUJNH01. The sequence goes on from JBBPYZ010000098.1 coordinate 2,370, forward strand.
GCTGGCCCGGGCCGGCGACGTGCTGGTGGTGGCCGGCAAGGGCCACGAGACCGAGCAGGAGGTGGGTGGACGCCGCCTGCCCTTCGACGACCGCACCGAGCTGCGCCGTGCGCTCCTGGGCCCGAGCGGCCCCGCAGAGCGGGACAAGCTGGGTACGACGTGATCAGCCTCCTCCTCGCCGTCGCCGTCAGCACCCTGGTGTCGGTCGGCGGGACCCCGCTCGTCATCCGCTACTTCCAGCGTCACGGGATCGGCCAGCAGATCCGCGAGGACGGCCCGGAGGGCCACTTCACCAAGGCCGGCACCCCGACGATGGGCGGGGTGATGATCGTGGCTGGCGGGGTCACCGGCTATGTGGTGGCCCACCTGCGCAGCCAGCAGGACAAGGTGATCTTCACCCGCGCCGGCCTCCTCGTCGTGCTCCTCATCGTGGGCGGCTCGATCATCGGCGGACTGGACGACTTCCTCAGCGTCAGCCGCGAGCGCAGCCTGGGGCTGAACAAGCGGGCCAAGAGCGCCAGCCAGCTGATCCTGGCCCTGGTGTTCGCGTGGCTCGCCTTTGCCGCCGCCAAGTCGCCGACGACCATCTCGTTCGTGCGGACCGACGGCTTCCACCTCAACCTCGGCGTGGTCGGCTGGGTGATCTTCGTCGTGCTGCTCGTCATCGGCTCCTCGAACGCCGTCAACCTGACCGACGGGCTCGACGGCCTGGCGGCGGGCTCGTCGGCCTTCGCCTTCTCGGCCTTCGCCCTCATCGCCTTCTGGCAGTTCCGCCACTTCCCCGTCTACCAGGTGCCGCAGGCGCTCGACCTGGCCATCGTGGCCGTGGCCATGCTCGGGGGGTGCATCGGGTTCCTGTGGTGGAACGCGGCGCCGGCCAAGATCTTCATGGGCGACACCGGCAGCCTGGCCATCGGGGCCGGTCTGGCCGGCCTGGCCCTGTTCACCAGGACACCTCTCCTGCTGCCCCTCGTCGGTGGGCTGTTCGTGGCCGAGACGCTGTCGGTCATCATCCAGGTGCTCTCGTTCCGGATCTTCAAGCGCCGGGTCTTCCGGATGGCGCCCATCCACCACCACTTCGAGCAGCGGGGCTGGCCGGAGACCACGGTCATCATCCGGTTCTGGCTGATCGCCGGCGCCCTGACCGCCGCCACGCTCGGGGTCTTCTACTACGACTACTTGCTGCGCTGCCCCGGCACGCCGGGCTCACGCCAGTGCTCGGCCCCCCCGACACCACCCCAGAAGGACGGCTGATGGCCGCACCCCCCGCTCCGGAGGCGCCCTCGGCCTCCACCGCCACCGGGATCGTCGTCGTCGTGGCGGCCATGAACCTGGTGGGCCTGGTCATGATCCTGTCGGCGTCGTCGGTGCTGTCCATCCGGGGCCACGGCTCCGCCTGGTACTTCGTGGGCCGGCAGTCGCTGTGGGCCGCCCTCGGCATCGCCGCCCTGGTCGTCGGCGCCCGCCTCGACCATCGCCGCCTCCGGGCCCTGGCCGTCCCGTCGCTCCTCCTCAGCGTGGCGCTCCTGGTCCTGGTCCTGGTGCCCGGGATCGGCTCCACCGTGTCGGGCTCCACCCGCTGGCTCAGCCTCGGCCCTGTGAACCTGCAGCCGTCCGAGCTGGCCAAGCTGGCCATCGGGCTGTTCTGCGCCGACCTGCTGGCCCGCCGGGAGGCCCGCCTGGGGGACTGGCGGGTGGGGCTCCTGCCCGTCGTGGTGGCCACGGTCGCGGTGGTCGGCCTGGTCATGATCCAGCCCGACATGGGCACCTCGTCGTGCATCGTGCTGGTCGTCGCCGGGTGTGTGGTGGCGAGTGGCGTCCCCGGCCGCCACCTGCTGGCCAGCGCCGCCGGCGTGCTGGTCACGGGCGCCGTCGGGGCGGTGCTCGAGCCCTACCGGCGGGACCGGCTGCTGTCGTTCCGTGAGCCGTTCGAGCAGTACGACGGCGACGGCTACCAGCTGGCCCAGTCGCTGATGGGCCTGGGCTCGGGGGGGCCCAAGGGCGTGGGGCTCGGCCAGAGCCGCATGAAGTGGGGCTTCCTGCCCAACGCCCACACCGACTTCATCTTCGCCGTGATCGGCGAGGAGGGCGGCCTGGCCGGCACCCTGTTCGTCGTGGGGCTGTTCGTGGCCCTCGCCTGGCTCGGGGTGCGCACCGCCCTGCGGGCCCCCGACCGCTTCGGTGCCCTGCTCGCCGCCGGCATCACCACCTGGCTGGTGGGCCAGGGGGTCATCAACATCTGCACCGTGCTGGGCCTGGCCCCGGTCACCGGGGTGCCCATGCCGTTCGTGTCCTTCGGTGGCTCCGCGCTGGTCATCTCCATGCTCGCCGCCGGCATCCTCGTGAACATCGCCCGGACCGGCGACCAGGCCCGGGCGACAGCCGGGCTGCCGGCCTCGAACATCGTGTGGTTGTCGGCCCGCCGGGCCCTGGCGGGACGGCGGTGACGGCGAAGGGGGGGCGGCGCGCTTGTTTCCTCATCGGCGGAGGCGGCACCGCCGGCCACACCGTTCCGGCCATCGCCGTGGCCCGCGCCCTGGTGGCGGCGGGTGTCGACCCGGCCGAGATCGGCTTCGTGGGGGGCCGTCGGGGCAGTGAGGGCACCATGGTGGCCGAGGCCGGGTTCGCCATCACCCTGCTGCCGGGCCGGGGCCTCCAGCGCCGGCTGACCCCGGCCAACCTCGGGGCCGCCCTCGGGCTC
>JBBPYZ010000099.1:0-2371 GCA_038199465.1 Acidimicrobiales bacterium
CTCCATCACTGCCGCTCTCGTCGGGGACGGTCGGGAGGTGGTCGCCTTCGACCTGTCCAAGCTGGCCGTGCGGCTCGCCGCCCGCCGGCTGGGCCCGGCGGCCACCTGCTGCGTGGCCGGGCTCACACAGATGCCGGCGGTCGACGGGTCCTGTGACCTGGTGGTGAGCGTGATGTCGCCGACCTCGGACGCCGAGTTCCTTCGGGTGACCCGCCCCGGCGGGCACGTTGTGGTGGTCTCCCCGGGGCCCGACCACCTCGACGGCCTGCGCCGGCTGCTCTACGCCGACTACCGGCAGCACGACGGCGAGGTGCCGCTGGCCGGCTCGTTGCCCGTGGCAGGGGTTGAGCGCCTCTGGTCCGAGGTCGTGCTCGAGGGGGCCGAGGCCGAGCTGGTGTGGGCCATGACCCCCTACCGGTGGAACGCCCCGTCGGAGGGGGTCGAGCGGCTCCGGGCCGCCACCACGGTGGCCATCACCGTCGACTTCATCGCCACCACCTTCGCCGTCCCGGCCTGATCGGCGCAGGTCAGCCCGACGGGTCGGTGCCGGCCACGCCGTTGGTGGACACGTGCGCGGTCCACGACGAGCCGTCCCAGTAGCGCAGCTCGTGGCGTCGGGACGGGTCCGGGTTCCACCCGGCGCCGACGGCCGGCAGGGCCACGGTGCCCTCGTTCGTCAGCCTGCGCTTGTTGAACACGAACATCTTCGGGGGCATAACGGAGACGGACCACACCACCGGCCGGGACGTCGACCTCGAGCACGGCCCTGCCCGCGTTCGAGAAGAAGGTCCACCGGAACGAGCACTGCACCCGGTGACGGCCGGGGGCGAGCGGCAGTGTGCCGGTGCCCCACGACCACACCACGGGTGGGCCGTCGTCGATGGTGACGCGGGGCCTGGTGAGCGCCAGGGCGAAGGACAGAACCGGGTAACCGGCGTTGATCTCGAGGGCGGCGGTGGGGGGCACACCGATATCCTCGCCCCGGCCCGCCGGCGATGGCGGCAGCGGCTGGGCTGTTCGGTGCTGGCTACCGTCTCTGCCCGTGCAAGCCACCGCCCCGGCGTCCTCGGCCAACCTGGGCCCCGGCTTTGACGCCCTGGCCCTCGCCCTGTCCCTGTACGTCGAGGTGGTGGTCGAGCCGGCCGAGCGCCTGGTGGTCACCAGCGAGGGGGAGGGGGCCGAGCTGCCCTGTGACGCCACCCACCTGGCCGCCCGGATCGCCGTCGAGGGGGCCGGTCACGACCGGCTGGCCGTCCACGTCCGCAGCGAGGTGCCGGTCGGGAGGGGGCTGGGCAGCTCGGCCGCGCTGGCCGTGGCCGCAGCGGCGGCGGCGGGCGCTCCCGACCCGCTGGCCTGGGGCCACCGCATCGACGGCCACCCCGAGAACGCCGCCGCCTCGGTGCTGGGCGGTCTGGTGGCTGCCACCGTCGGCGCCGCCGGGCCCCTGGCGGCTCGCCTGGCCCTCGATCCGGCTCTGCACTTCGTCGTGCTCGTGCCCGACCACGAGCTGCCCACCAAACAAGCTCGGGGCGCACTCCCCACCAAGGTGCCGCTGGGCGACGCCGCCTTCAACCTGTCCCGCACGGCGGTGCTGGTCGCCGCCCTGGCCGACCGCCGGCTGCTGTCGTCCGAGCTGTTCGAGGACCGCCTCCACCAGGCTGCCCGGGCCGCCGCCCTCTACCCGCAGGCGCCGGCCCTGTTGGAGGGTCTGGTCGGAGCCGGCGCCCTCGGATCGTGCTGGTCGGGGGCAGGCCCCTCGCTGCTGGCGGTGTGCGACGGCGCCGAGGCGGCTGCCTCCGTCCGGGCCGCCGGAGCGCAGCTGCTCATCGCGGTCGGCATGGCCGGCCGGAGCCTGCTGCTGGCGCCCGACCTCGAAGGCCTGCGCATCGAGCCCTGAGCTGAAGCACCCGCCGAGCACCGTCTCCGGCCCTGCTCTACCCTCTGCTCATGGCGGCACAGCAGGGGATCGGACCAGTCGTGATGGCACGAGCCTGGAGGCGTCGGAGACGGCGCCTCCCGTGGCTGCGGCGGGAGGGCATCGCCTCAGCCGCCGCCCTGGCCAGCCTGTTCGCAGCCACGGCCTGCGGATCCGGTGGCAGTGCCGACGCCCCGACGAGCACCTCGTCGCCGCCCCTCTCGGAACCGACGCCGACGCTGCCCGCGACCCTGACCACTGTCGCCCCGGTGGTGCCGACGTCCCCGCCCCCGACGACGGCGCGCACGACCACGACCAGCCGGGCCACCACGAGCACGACCGTCCCCCTCACCACCGGCACCGTGCCTGGATCGACCTGCTACACCGACGCCGAGGGCCGGCAGATGTGCGCCATCCCGGGCCGCCCGATCCGCGGCCGTGGCGGGCTGCTGCTGC
>JBBPYZ010000100.1:0-12213 GCA_038199465.1 Acidimicrobiales bacterium
GAACGTTGTCCAGCTCCTTGCCCACGAAGAGCTGGCGGGCGAAGGGCACCACCGACTGGAGCGACTGACGCACCATCCCGCCGCCGAAGGTGCCCACCCCGCGGGCCAGCAGCTCGAACGACTCCTCGTCGCCCAGCAGCGGCCGCAGCACCCCGCGCCGTCGGAAGCCCTCGACCGCCTCGCAGCGCGCGGCGACGCCGTCGCGCGCCGCCTCCAGCGTCAGCGACTCGGAGGCTGCGTGGGCGAGGTGGTAGACGCCGCCCGCCTCGGCCGACGCCATCAGGCGCACCACGGCGTCGACGACGAAGTCGCCGGTGACCAGGTACAGGCGGGTCCGGGCGTCACCGGGCACCAGGGGCAGCAGTCCGTGGAACCACAGCTTCAGGGTGTCATGGAAGGCGTTGTGCTGGGTGACGGCGCCCGACGGGTCGTCGGCCACGACGGTGGCCACCCGCAGGATGCGCCAGGGCAGATCGCCCGCCGTCTCGGCCACCCGTTGCTCGGCCTGCCCCTTCGACCACTCGTAGCTGTTGGCGAAGCCGGCATCGCCGTCGTAGAGCCGTTCGGTGATGGCGCCCCCCCGCAGGCCGGTGGCGTAGACCGTGCTGACCAGGCCGAGGCTCTCCAGGCGGGGGCAGCGGCGGGCGAAGGCCACGACCTTGGCCGTGCCCTCGACGTTCACCGCCCGAGCGGTCTCCCGGTCGACGTCGAAGCGGGTGACGGCGGCGGCGTGGACCAGGTGAGTGATGCGGCCCCCTTCGGCGTCGGTCACGCTGGCGAAGGGATCTGGGTTGGTCAGGTCGACCTGGGCCCGCCCGGGGGCGATCACCTCGTGGCCCAACTGGCGGTAGCGGGCCGCCACCAGGCGCCCCAGGTAGCCGTTGCCTCCCGTGACCAGGACCGTCACAGCTGAGGGAAGGGGCCGGTGGAGCCGTAGCGGTGGATGAAGGCGGCCAGCCAGCGCTCGATGCCAAAGGCGATGCAGGCGGTGCGCACCGGCTCGCCGTCGCGCCGGATGGAAAAGGCGCGGCCGAAGTGGTCGTGGTGGAGGTTGGTCGAGGCGATGGCCAGCCGGCCCTCGAACATCAGCTCGTACTTGGTGGGGTCGATCTGCTGCATGAGGTACTGGGGGTTCTTCGAGGGGCGGAAGAAGGGGTCGCTGGCCCGCACCCAGTCGAGGGGGAGGTCGATGGCGGCGACAAGGTGGTCGACCTCGGTGGTGGCCTCGGCCAGGAAGGCGGCGGCCTCCTCGGCGGTGCCCATGCAGACGATCTCGCGCATGGTGAAGCTCCACTGCCGTTCGAGGGGGACGTAGCGCTCCTCCCGCCGGAAGCAGGTGTTGCTGGTCGTGAAGTAGCGGGGCCGGTCGAAGGCGAGGCCCTGGTGGTGGTCGTAGAGGTGGTAGCAGGCGGCCGGGGTGAGCACGTCGCGGATCGGGGCCAGGGCGGTCGGGTGGACCTGGCCGGCGTTGTCGACGGGCTGGCCGTCGGTGAAGGTGGCCAGGTTGGCCTCGCACGGGTCGAGGCAGGCGGGGAAGGTGGCGTGTTGGGGGAACGAGCGGAACCAGTCGATCCGCTCCAGCACCGAGGCGGCCAGGAACGTGGGGAAGCGGTGGTCCTCGGCCTGCCAGCGGGCGGCCAGGGCCACGAAGCGGTCGTCCAGGCGGTGGGCCAGGGCGAGCAGAGGGCCCGACAGCGCGGCCTGGCCATTGGCCTGCCACCGCAGCCCCGGGGCCTCGATCACGACGCGAAGAAGGCGTCGTGGATGGCGTCGATGGTGCGGAAGGTGCCGGGCCGCAGGCCCGACGGGTCGAGGGGGGCCCGGCGCAGCTCCTCGACGAACAGCAGGAGGTCGGCCACCTGCAGCGAGGTGAGGTAGCGGCGCTCGATGATCGGGGTGTCGTCGGCCGGCTCGCCCTCGGGGACCTCGGGGTTGTGGGCCCGGATCCATCTGCGCAGGGCGTCGCGCACCTCGGGCGGGGTCACGGCACCACCATGCCAGCGACCGCCAGCGGCCGGAGCGCAAACCGGGTGATCTCGTCCCGGTGGGCCCGGGTGGCCTCGTGGGCCCAGGCGTCGCGGGCCACAGCCCACGGGTCGTCCAGGCCGGCGTCGCGGTACACGTCGGGGTTGTAGTACTCCCGCCAGGTGGCGGTGACATAGGCCGCCAGGTGGGCCCGGATGCCGGCGATCACCTTGTCCGACCACCGCTCCGCCCCCTGGCGCCACAGCTCCTCCACGATGCGCCGGCCGAACACCAGGTGGCGCACCTCCTCGGCGTGGTGGTTGGCGTTGATCTGGCGGGCGACCGGCACCAGCCGCTCGTCCCGGGCCATGGCCAGGTTGTGGCGGTCGACGATCTCCTCGAAGATCGACACCTTGGCGAAGAACAAAAAGTCCTCCTCGCCCTCGGCGTGCTCGTGGGGGAAGGCGACCTTGCGGTCGGGATAGACCTTGCCCCCGTAGCGGGTGCAGAAGGTGCCGAACCACACGCTGTGCTTGTTCTCCTCGTCGAGGAAGTGGTGGAGGTACTCGGCCACCGCCTCCATCCCCGGCCGGTACAGGCGGGCGGCGAGGCCGGCCATCAGGGCCTTCTCACCGTGGATGTTGAGGCTGTAGAAGTTGACCGCCTCCCAGAAGCTCAGCACCTTCTGCTCGTCCTCGCTCATGGCCTCCCACATCGGCGTGCCGTGCAGCGAGACGAACGACGGGAGGGTGAACCACTGGCGGCGGTCGAGCGCCTCGGGCCAGGCGATGGCCTCGTAGGGGTTCTGGTAGGTGCGCCGCGACGTGGCGCTGAGGCGGGCGACGGTCTCGGCCAGATCGTCGGTCACTGCCGCTCCAGCAGCACGGCCTGCCAGTTCATCCCGTAGCCGGCCATCGTCAGCACGAGCAGGTGGCCGGGCTCGACCCCCCCGTGGTCCTGGAGGGCGGCCAGGTTGATGATGTTGTCGCCGCTGATCACGTGGGCCACGTCGGGGAGCGAGCGGCAGCTGACCTTCGCCGGGTCGATCCGCAGGAGGCGGCCCAGGATCTGCCACGCCTTGGCGTCGGTGTTCTGGGGCACGACCCAGTCCAGGTCGTCGGCGGTGCGCCCGGCCTTGGCCAAGAGCTCGGTGACCAGCCGGTGGGTGTAGGCGAAGTAGGACCCGACGGTCTCGTCGTCGTCGGCGGCCACCATGGCCCCGTTGGTGAGGTGGTGGGCGGCGACGAGGCGGTAGGCGGCCGGGGCCCGGGACACCACGCACGCCGCGGCACCGTCGGAGACCAGGCTGTAGGCCTGCTCGTAGCTGGCGCCCGGCGGGAAGCGGTCGGCGCTCACGCACAGGACCCGGTCGATGCCGGGGTCGGTGGCGATGAGCCCGTGGGCGAGCCGCAGCGAGCCCAGCATGCTCGTGCACGCCTGCTGGCCGAGACCCACCACAAAAGCCCCTTCCAGGCCGAGATCCGCCTGCAGGCGGCTGACCGGGAAGTCCATGAGGTGCTTGACGTCGGAGGTCTCGGCGAAGCGGGCCGGGTCGCCCAGGTTGGCGTTGGCCGGGATGCACGTGGCGTAAACGATGGCTTCGGGGGAGCCGAGTCCGTCGCCGATCGAGGACACCGCGCCGCGGGCCAGGTCGTAGGCCGTCTCGGTCTCGGCGCACACGTGGTGCCAGGCGAAGCCGGAGGCCAGGAAGTCGGCTGCCGCGTTGTGCATCCGCCCCGCCGCCGCACTCTCCTCCACGCTGTGCTTGTGGCGCCCGAGGGCGTAGCCGAGGTGGTCGACGTACACCTCGGTCACCTCGCCGCCCCCGTGGCCTCGGCCCCCTCCAGCGAGCGGACGATGTCGGCCCGTCGCAGCGAGCGCTTGGACGTTCTGGGCAGCTCGCCCTGGTGGACCCGGACCAGGGTCGGCCGCTTGTACCCGCTGAGCCCGGCGCAGAGGCGGGCCACCTCCTCCTCGGCCGCCTCCTCGGAGATCGGCTGGGCCGGCACGACCACCGCGCACACCTGCTCGCCGTGGCGAACCGGGCCCCGCGCCTCCCGCTCTGCCGGGCCGCTCAGGCCGCTTAGGCCGCTTAGGCCGACCACGGCCGCCTCGACGAACAGGGACCCACGGGCCAGCGCCGCCTCCACCTCCTCGGGCTGCACCTTCTTGCCGCTGTCGAGGACGATCATGGCCTTGGCCCGGCCGGTGACGTAGAGGAAGCCGTCGTCGTCGAGGTGGCCGAGGTCGCCGGTGTGCAACCAGCCGGCGGCGTCGAGCGTGGCCCCCGTCCCCCGCTCGGTGGCGCCGGGGTCGGCGGCCGTCAGCGGCCAGTAGCCGAGCATGACCCCGGGGCCCTGCACCAGGATCTCGCCGTCCCCGGCGATCCGCACCGTGGTGCCCCGGAGGGGTCGGCCCACCGAGCCGTGACGGTGGTGGGCGTCGCTGTTCATGGCCACCGCCGGCGCCGCTTCGGTGAGCCCGTACCCCTGGAACACCCGGGCCCCCCGCCGCTCGAAGAAGGTGATGACCTCGGGGTCGAGCGGGGCGCCGCCGCAGTAGAAGGACCGCAGCGAGCCCAGGGTGGCGTCGCTGGTCTCGAGGTGGCGCTTCAGCAGCTGCAGGACGAGGGGGACCACGACCATCCGGTCGATGGCGCATCCCTCGATCAGGGCCACCAGCTCGTGGGGAACGACGGTGCCGGCGACGTAGGTGGTCGCCCCCGCGGTCAGGGCGGGCAGCAGCCCGCCGCAGAGCTCGAGGAGGTGGCTGGGCGGTAGGACCGACAGCAGCCGGGCCTGTGGGCCCGCCTGCTGGAGGGAGCCGAGCCGGTCCACCACATAGGCCAGGTTGGCCAGGCTGAGGGTGACGCCCTTGGGCTCCCTCGTGGTGCCCGAGGTCCAGACCAGCACGGCCGGATCGTCTTCGTGGCGAGGCATCGCGCCGGTGCGCGGCGCCGTCAGGTCGCCCAGAGTGGACCCGGCCCCGGAGGCGGGGTCGGGCGGCCGGGTGTCGGTGGTCAGGACCGGCACGGCCGGTCGCCACCTTCGGAGCAGCGTCGGCGACACGATGGCCGCCGTCAGCCCGGACCGCTCGCCCAAGGGTCCCAGCTCCTCGGCGGTCGCCTTGGCGTCGAGGAGCACGGCCACGGCGCCCCGGCGCAGGATCCCGAGGAGCCCTGCCACCCAGTCACCTCCCGCCTCGCCGAGCAGCGCCACCGGATCGCCCTGGCCCACCCCGGCGCCGGCCAGCCAGGCCGCCACGACCCGGGACCGCTGGTCGAGCTCGGCAAAGGTCGGCCCGGTCCAGCCCTCGGCGGTGTGGGTGGCCACGGCGACCCGCTCCGCCACGGCCGCCTCACCGACGTGCAGCCAGCAGTCGAGCAGGTCGCCCGAGCCCGCCGTCATGGTGCGATCACTGCGTCGCAGGTCGTTGAGCTCCGAGGTGCTCGGTGTCGAGGTGGGCATGCCGCTCAGCCTGAGCCGTCACCGTCCGGGCCGGCCCCCGGGGAACCCCCCAGCTCCGCTCGGGCAGCCCCCACCGGCTCGCTCCAACCCCGGACCGCCATGGGCCGAGTGTACGGGTGCCGCTCGGGAGCGGCGATGCCGTGGCACCGTGGTAGGCCGGGCCGGTGGAGCGGATCACCCTGGCCGACGCCCGGGACGACCGCCTCTACTTCGCCCAGGTTCGGGAGGACCCCCTCCTGGAGATCGAGGCGCTGGAACCCCAGCCGGGCCACACGCTGGTGGTGGTGGGCTCGGGCGGGTGCACCGCCCTGTCGCTGCTGGCCGCCGGGGCGGGACAGGTGGCGGCCGTCGACCTCAACCGGGTGCAGAACCTGCTCACCGACCTGAAGGCGGCGGCGGTGGCCGCGCTGGGGTCGGCCGAAGCCATCGCCTTCCTGGGCGGCGCCCCCCAGCCGGCTGTCGACCGACTGGCCGCCTACCAGCGGGTGCAGTCCGGCCTCGGGCCCGGGGCCCTGGCCTTCTGGGACGCCCACCCGAGGTGGATCGGCCGGGGGGTCCTGCACGTCGGCGTCACCGAGCGGTTCATCGGCGGGGTGACCACCGCCCTGCGCCTCGGCATCCACGGCCCGGCCCGCATCCAGCGCCTCCTGGCCTGCCGGACGCTGGACGCACAGCACCGCTTCCACCGCGACGAGTGGGACACCCGCCGGTGGCGCCTCCTGTTCACCGTCTTGTTGAACCGGGCGGTGTTTCGCAAGACCTACAGCCCGGCGTTCTTCCAGCACGTGGAGAACCCGAGCTTCGCCCGCCACTTCCAGGGCCTGGCCGACCACGCCCTCACCGAGGTGCCCATCGCCACCAACTACTTCGCCCACGACATGCTCACCGGCCGCTACCCGGCCGGCACCCCCGGCGGGCTCCCTCCCTACCTCACCCCCGAGGGCGCGGCGGCCGTCGCATCCGGTCGTGACCGGCTCACCCTGGTCGACGGGGGCTACACCACCTACCTGCGCACCCTGCCGGACGCCAGCGTGCACGGCTTCGCCCTCTCCAACATCCTGGCGTGGTTCACCCCCGAGCAGATCGACGAGCTGTTCGCTGAGGCGGTGCGGGTGGCCGCTCCCGGTGCCCGGCTGGTGTTCCGCAACTTCGTGGGGTGGACCGAGGTGACCGAGCGGTGGCGGGACGTGGTGGTCGAGGACCGGGCCGTCGGCGAGGCCCTCATCAAGGGCGACCGCAGCGCCGTGCAGCGGCGCATCGCCGTCTGCCGGATCGACACGTGACCCCGGCGTGAGGGACAGGGGGTTGTGATAGTCCGGGCGGCGACGGCCGCCGACAATGATGCCCTGGTCGCCCTCTCGGTGGCCTGCCCGATGGAGGGTGAGATCGGCCTGGCCGTCGACCGCGCCCCCGACGTCTTCGCCCTGAACCGCCTCGAAGGGGCGTCGTGGCAGGTGGGCGTGGTCGACGGCCCGGACGGCCGCCCCGTCGGCTGCATCGCCGTGGCCCAGCGGACCGTGTACGTGAACGGCGAGCCGACCGGGGCCATGTACGTGAGCGACCTCAAGGTCCACCCCGCCCACCGCGGCGCCGGGGTGGCCGACCTGCTCACCGGCTGGGCCGGCGAGATCGGCGTCGCCGCCTGGGGCGAGGACGGGCTGGCGTTCCTCACCGTCCTGGGCGACAACCGGTCGATGGCCCGGCGAATGGCCGGGCCCCGCGGCCTCCCCCACCTGGAGCGGGTGGCCACCTACCGCACCCACACCATCCCGCTCCTGTGGCGACGGGCCGTCCCGGACGGATGCACCATCACCGCCGCGAAACCGTCGGACCTCGAGGAGATGGCCGAGCTGTGGGCGGCCGTGGCCCCGAGGCGCCACTTGGCCCCCGCCCACTCCGTCGTCGAGCTCGGAGCCTGGATCGAGGCCGCCCCCGACCTTCAAGTCGCCTCCTACCGCCTGGCCCGCCGGAGCGGACGCATCGTCGGGTTCCTCGCCCCCTGGGACCAGTCGGGCTTCAAGAAGCTGCGGGTCACCGGCTACACCCCCAAGCTGGCCGCGGTGCGGGCCGGGTTCAACGCCCTGGCCCCGCTGGTGGCGGCCACCCGCCTCCCGCCCCCGGGCGGCGCCTTGGAGAACGTCACCGCCGTGCACCTCTGCGTGCCGCCGGACGAGCCGGCGGTCCTGCGGGCTCTGGTCCTCGACGCCTACAACGCCAGCCGGGGCGCAGGCTCGTTCCTCAACGTCGGCCTCGACGCCGCCGATCCGCTGGCGGTGGCCCTGAAGGGCCTCTTCGCCCAGCCACTCGACATCTGGGTGTGCGTCGCCTCGCTGGCCGACCGGCTGGGCCGCCGCTCGTTCGACGGGCGGCCCTTCCACCACGAGATCGCCCTGGTGTGACCGAGGCGGGGAGGCAATGTGGTGCTTCCCGGGCCGCAGCGGGTATCGTCTCCCTCGGCAGCGGTGCCGAGGACCTGTCCCCCCGAGGGGTCGATGGGCTTCGGAGCACCCCCGCCGCGACGAAGCATCGGAGGAGGAGCACTGGCCGAGGTGGGCACCCGCGTCGATGATCCGCACTGGGTCTCGATGGTGGAGAGCGAGGCAGCGGGTGACGCCGCGGCCGAGGACGTGGCTGAGCTCGAGGGCGACCGGCTGAGGTGGCTGCGCGTGGCCCAGGCGCTGCTGCGCGACACCGGGGACGCCCTCGACGACGCCGGCGAGCTGACCGACCCGGCCATCCGGGGCCAGGTCACGGCCGACCTGGAGAGTGAGCTGCGCCAGATGGAGTCTGCGGTCACCCGGATCGCCGTCGCTGCCGGCCTGGGCACGCTGTGGCAGGCCCCGCCCGCTCCCCGCCCTGACGCCAACGGCAATGGCACCGCTACCACCCCCGGGGCCTCGTCGGCAGCCTTGGTGCCTACCGGGCCGCCTCGCCTGCAGGGCTCGTGGGTCGACGGCGGGCTCGTCCTGTGGGCCGGTGGGGCCGGGGCCAAGCCGCTGCCGGCCGACGAGGTGGTTGCCCTCGGTGGCTCGATCGGGGCCGACACCGGCGGCTGGAGCCGCCGCAAGCCCCTGATCGTCCCCGGGGGCGACCAGGCCGAGGCCTGGGCCGTTCCCCTCGATCGGGTGCTGGGTTGGCTGGTGGCGGTGGCCACCACGCCGCCGGGCGAGGTCGTGGCTCCGAGCCTGCGGTGGCTGGGCGAGGTCGCCGCCTGGGCCGTCGAGCTGGCGGTCAAGGGCCAGGCGGTGCCGGTGATGCGGCGGGCCACCGGCGGCGGCTCGACCTCGCGCTGCCGGGTGCGCTGGAGCCCCGCCCTGGTCGACAAGGGACGTCTCGAGGCTGCCGCCGGCCGCCGGCCAGGGGCCGTCGCCGTCACGGTGCCGTCCGAGGACGCGGCGGTCACCGCCCGTTCGGTCCTGGGCGCGGTGGTCGACACCCTGTTCCGCCTGGCCGCCTCCCGGGCGCCCAGCATCCCGGCCCCGCCGTCGACCACCACCGCCGCCGAGGTGGGCGAGGCCATCCTGGCGGGGCTGGCCGGCGAGCGCTTCGAGGCGGCGGAACGGGTGGCGGGAATGGTCGAGCACCGACTGAACCGCTGGGCCCGGACCGTCACCGTCGAGGTCGGCCCCCCGCTGCTGGTGCGCCTGTCCGAACCGGACTCCGAGGGCGTCTGGCTCCTCTCGGTGCACGTCCCCGGGCCCGGGTCCGAGCGGCCCCGCGGGGGCACGGCCGGAGGTGCCGGCGAGGTGCCGGTCGAGGTGGCCATGGGCACCTCCCGGGGCGACGAGCGCCGCGCCGTCGAGGTGGCCTACGGCCGGCTCGAACGGCTCCTTCCGGTGATCTCCCGGCCCGGACGGGCCCGGCGGGGCGAGGTGGCGCTCTCCGACGCCGAGGCGTGGGAGCTGCTGACCGAGACGGGCCCCGCTCTGGAGGCCGCCGGGTTCTCGGTGCAGGTGCCCCGCCTGCAGCGCCGCACGCCCTCGCCGATGCTCCGCCTGTTCACCAGGGAGGGCGGCTCCTCCCACGTCGGGGCCAACCAGCTGGTCGACGTGCGGTGGTCGGTGCTGATCGGTGACCTCGAGCTGAACGCCGCCGACATCGCCCGCCTGGCCGCCCAGGCCACGCCGCTGGTGCGCACCGGTGGGCGCTGGGTGGCCCTGGAGCGGGCCGACCTGGCCGAGGCGGCGGCCGCCCTGGCCGAGCGGTCCCGGGTCACCCAGATGACGGGCGGAGCCGTCCTTCGCGAGGCGCTGGGCCTGGAGGGCTCGGGCCCCTCCGGGGGGATCCGGGTGGACGGCGAGGGCTGGGCCGCCGACCTGCTGCGCGAGGCGGGCGCCTTCCCGCCGCCGCCGGTCGAGCCGCCCGAGTCGTTCCGGGGCACCCTCCGCTCCTACCAGGCCGAGGCGTTGGGCTGGCTCACCTTCCTCGACCGGGCCGGCCTCGGCGGCTGCCTCGCCCTCGACATGGGCCTGGGAAAGACGGCCACCGTGCTGGCCCGCATCGTCTCCACCTGCGAGCAGGGCCCCACCCTGGTCGTGGTGCCCCAGGCCGTGCTCACCAACTGGGAGTCGGAGGCCAACCGCTTCACCCCCCGCCTCCGGGTGGCCATCCACCACGGTTCGGCCCGCAGCGACGACCTGGCCCGCATGGCCGCCAGCTACGACCTGGTGGTCACCACGTTCGGCACGGCCGTGCGCGACATCGACGCACTTGTGGCGGTGCAGTGGGACCGGGTGGTGGTCGACGAGGCTCAGAACATCAAGAACCCGGCGTCGGAGACGGCCAAGAGCCTGCGCCGCCTGCCGTCCCGCTCCCGCCTGGCCCTCACCGGCACCCCGGTCGAGAACGGTCTGGGCGACCTTTGGGCCATCCTCGACTTCACCAACCCCGGGCTGGTCGGCGCCCGCGACGCCTTTGTCGGCGGGCTGTCGGGCAAGACCCTGGGCGGCCAGGGGGCCGAGGCGGCGCTGCGGGCCCTCAACGGGCTGCTGGTGTTCCGGCGCACCAAGTCCGAGCCGGAGATCGGCGCCGAGCTGCCCGACAAGATCGACGAGCTCGAGCGCTGCGCCATGACCACCGAGCAGATCGGCCTCTACCAGGCCGTCCTCGACAAGTTGGTGGCTCAGCCCGCCGGCTCCGGAGGCCCGGGTCAGTCACCGACGGGCGACCCCAAGGTCCGCAACGGCCAGGTGCTGGCGGCCATCACCGCCCTCAAACAGATCTGCGATCACCCGGCTGCCTACACCCACGACGACCGGCCCCTCGCCGGCCGCTCGGGCAAGCTCACCCGCCTCGAGCAGGTGGCCGATGCCGTGCGGGCCGCCGGCGAGAAGCTGCTGGTCTTCACCCACTTCGCCTCGTGGGGCGAGCGCCTGGCCGGTCACCTGGCCGACCGCTACGGCGAGCCGGTGGGCTGCTACCACGGCGGCCTGGCCCGGGGCGCCCGCGACAAGCTGATCGAGGACTGGAAGGCTCGCCCCGGCGGGGGGATCCTGGTGCTGTCGCTGAAGGCCGGCGGCACCGGCCTCAACCTCACCGAGGCCAGCCACGTGGTGCTCTACGACCGGTGGTGGAACCCGGCGGTCGTGGACCAGGCCCGCGATCGGGCCTGGCGCATCGGCCAGGAGCGCACCGTCGTCTCCCGCCGCTTCGTGTGCCCTGGCACCATCGACGAAAGGGTCGAGGAGGTCGTGGCCGGCAAGCGCCGCGTCGCCGACCTCGTGCTGCCCGCCTCGTCGTCTCTGGGCGACCTGACCGCCGACCAGCTGCGCACCGCCCTCGGCCTGCGCTCGGACCAGCTGGTGGCCGACGAGGACGGCTCCACCGACGAGGAGGAAGCAGCATGAGGTCCGCACCATGAGCGGGAGGCGGAGGAAGAAGCCGGCGTCGGTGGCGGCGGCCGACGTCGTCAAGTTCTGGGGCGCCGAGGTGGACGAGCCGATCGCGCCGTTCATCCGGCCGTCGCAGGACCCGACGGCCCTGCTGCGCTCGCTCGGGCCGATCCCGCTGACCGTGCAGGAGAAGCTGGCCGCGGCCCAGCTGCTCGCCGTCTACGAGAAGGCGGCCCAGGTCGCCACGGCGGTGGCCGCCGCCGCCGGCTTGGTGGAGGTCGATGAGACCGCCGGGCGCTGAGCGGTCGGTTCGGCGGAGGAGCGTTCGGGGAAACCTGGGAGCAGGGGAAGGAACACAACAGGGGGAACCCACATGCCGAAGATCCTGCGCCTGACCGCCGCTGCCGCACTGGGAGGGATCGGCCTCCTGGGCTGTGGCGGCGAGAGCTCGAACAGCGAGAGCGACGACGTGGTGGTCACGGCCTGCGCCGCCGACCCGGCGGGCGGCCAGCCCAAGGCGAACGGCACCATAAGCAACGCCACCTCCAAGGACAGCGGCTACACCGTCCGGGTTCAGTTCCTCGACCCGTCGGGGAACGAGGTGAGCCAGGGCGCCGATGCCGTGGCCAAGGTCGACGCTGGCGGCACGGCCACCTGGGACCTCGAGGGGGCATCCAGCGCCAACGGCCCGCTCACCTGCAAGGTGACCAACATCACCCGGACCGCCGTCCCCTGACCGGCCCCGCCCCGCCGGACGTGGTGGAATGTCCGGATGGGGCAGAAGCTGGCAGGCACGAAGACCACGACGGCGGCCGGCGCAGCCGGTGACATCACGATCGTCGAGCGCGTCGAGCTCGACCCGCCGTCGGCGGTGGGGATCACCCAGCAGGGCGCCGACCGGGCCTCGCACGTCGGCCTGGCCCTGCTCATCGCCCTCAACGTGATCGACA
>JBBPYZ010000101.1:0-9293 GCA_038199465.1 Acidimicrobiales bacterium
CCCATGTCGAGCAGGGCCAGGTCGCCGTCGCGCACCGCTCCCGAGTTGTCGACCCAGTGCAGGGTGCAGGCGTGCGGACCGCAGGCCACGATCGACCCGTAGCCCACGTCGTTGCCCTCCGAGCGGGCCCGACGCCAGAACGTCCCCTCGATCCACCGCTCGCCGTTGGGTCGGCGCTTGGCCGTTGCCAGCTCACCGATGGCGTCGTCGAACCCCCGGGCGGTGGCATCGACCGCCTCCTGCAGCCGCTCGACCTCGTAGTCGTCCTTGATCAGGCGCAGCTCCGACAGGGCCTGGGCCAGCTCGGCGTCGGGATGGACCTCCTCGTCGGCAAGCTCGACCTCGATCGGGGCGAGGGCGGCGTCGACGGCGGCGTCGAAGCCCCGCAGCACCCGCACCGTCGCACCCTCCACCCGCTTCAGCGCCGCCTCCAGCTCGTCGAGGGGGGCACAGGCCACGCCCAGGAGGACCTCGGCCTCCAGGCCCAGACGGGGGCCCACCCACAGCTCGCCGTGGCGGCGGTCGGTGAAGAACGCCTTGGTGGCCCGGTCCATGCGGGGAGCGACGAACAGGGTGGCATCGTGGCCGTGGGGGGGGGGGGCCAGGACCAGCACGCCGTCGGGCTCGAACGAGCCGGTGAGCCAGTAGTGGTCGCTGCCGGGCCGGAAGGGGTGGTCGGTGTCGTTGGCCCGCACCTTCGGGCCTCCGTTGGGCACCACCAGCCACTCGCCGGGGAACCGGGCCGACAGGGCCGTGCGCCGGCCCACGGTGAAGGGGGCGAAGCGGGCCAGGCCGGTGGCCTGCGGCGTCGGCGCCGCCCAGTCGCTGGTCATAAAGGCAACCAGTGCGTCGGGCGTGACCGGATCGTGGGTGACGGTGCCCTCGGGCGCCTCGCCGTGCTCCAGCTCGCTGCTCTGCTCTGCCTCGTCGTCCATGGCTAGGAGCGGGCCTTGGGTTCGGGGACCAGACGGACGGCGGCGGCGGCCAGCTTGTAGGCGGCCTCGGCCGGGCCCAGCTCGTCGGGGCGCAGCAGGTTGGCCATGATGCGCAGCACCCAGGACATGAGGGTCTCGCTGCCCATGCCGACCGAGACCAGGCGGCGCAGCAGCGCCGGGCGGCCGATGACCTGGGCGAACAGGTTGGCCACCTTGAAGTACAGCCCGTACTCGTCGTCGAGCAGCCGGGGGTAGGTGGCCAGAACCATGCCGTCACCGGTCGTGAGGGCTTCGCTCAGCACGCCAGCGGCCATGCGGCCCGTCTCGTAGGCGTAGTCGATGCCTTCGCCGTTGAAGGGGTTCACCGTGCCGGCGGCGTCGCCGATGGCCAGCCACGTCGGCCCGGCCTTGGGCCCGACGGATCCGCCCATGGGCAGCTTGCCCCCGGTCGGCGGGGCGAGCGGCTCGGCACCCAGCTCCCACCACCTCGGCGCGGTGGCCGCGTACTCGGCCAGCAGGTGGGAGGTGTTCACGTTCTTGAAGTCCCGGAAGGTCGACAGGAGCCCGATGCCCACGTTCACGGTGCCGTCGCCCAGCGGGAAGATCCAGCCGTAGCCGGGAAGGCTGTTGTCGTTGCGGTCCCGCACGTCGAGGGCCGACTCGATCCATGGCTCCTTCGACAGCGGGCTCTCCCAGTAGCCCCGGATGGCCAGGCCGTAGGCCATGTCCCGGTTGCGGGCGGTGCCGAGGGCCCGGCCGAAGCGGCTGTTCGAACCGTCGGCCACCACCACGTAGCGGGCCCGCACATCGGCGGTGGCGCCGTTCTTGTCCTTCACGTGGGCCCCCCGGCAGAGGCCCCGGTCGAACAGGGGGGCGGTGGCCTCGACCCCGTCGAGCACGGTGGCACCGGCCTGTGCGGCATGGTCGGCCACCACCTGGTCGATGTCCCGCCGCCGCACCACGAAGCCGTGGCTGGGCAGCACCGGGTGCTTCGGCCACGCCAGCTCCATCGTGCGGGTGCCGGCGGTGGCCCGGAGCCCGTCGTAGCGGTGGAAGCGCTCCAGCTCGGGCGCCAGCCCCATCTCGTGCAGCTGGTGCACGGCGCGCGGGGTGAGGGCGTCGCCGCAGGTCTTGTCGCGGGGGAAGGCCTTCTTTTCGAGGACGACCACGTGATGGCCGGCTCGGGCCAGCCAGTACGCCGCCGCGGCACCGGCCGGGCCGCCGCCGACCACGAGCACGTCGTGGGTCGGGCCGACAGCCGAAGCGAGGTCCATCGCTGCCATCCTGCCCCTGACACCGAGGTCGTGCCCAATAGGCGGGCGCGGCCCGGCGACCAGAAACCTGCTTGGCACAGCGCTCGCCGGGTAGGCATCGCCAGTGACCACCATCGTGGGCGTGCGCAGCCGGTTCCACCGCAGCCTCGACGTGGTCGAGTCCCAGGTGTGCCGCATGTTCGAGCTGCTCCAGTTCTCCCTGGCCGAGGCCACCCTGGCCCTGACCAGCGGCGACGAGGCCCGGGGCCGGGAGGTGGTCGAAGGGGATGCGGCCATCGACGACCTCGACCACCAGCTCGAGGCGTCGATCGTGCGCATCCTCCACCGCGAGTCACCGGTGGCCGGCGACCTGCGCTACCTGGTCACCGTGCTGCGGGTGGCCCCCGAGCTGGAGCGAAGCGCCGACCTGGCCGAGCACATCGCCGCCCGGGCCGCCGGCGGCCTCGGCGCCGCCCTCACCCCCGAGCTCATCGACCACGTGCGCCGGATGGGGGCCGTCGCCGAGAAGATGTGGGCCGTGGCCGGCGCCGCCTGGTGCGACCGCACCCCGGGCGCGGTGACCGAGCTCGAGGTGCTGGACGACCAGATGGACGAGCTGCACGACCTCCTGAGGGAGCGGCTCCAGGCGGGCGCCCTGCCGCTCGGCCCGGCGGTCGAGATGGCGCTGGTCGGCCGCTTCTACGAGCGGCTGGGCGACCACGCCCTCCACGTCACCGAACGGCTGGTCTACGCTGCCGGCGGCTGAGCCGGACTGCCGGTGGCTAGCGCCGGCCGCCGCCGCCGCCCTGGCCACCGAAGGACTTCGGCTTGGGCGGCGCCTTGAACGGGGCCTCGATGATGGCCTCGAACTGCTCGTCGTTGGGCTGCTTGGCGTCGTTGAGGTTGCGCAGGAACAGCTTCAGGGCGGCTCGGCCGGCGACGACGTGATCTCCCCGCATGCCGATCGAGCGGGCGAGGGCGTCCTTGGCCTTCTCCACTCGCTCCTTGCGGCGGGAGCGGTCCTCCTCGCTGCGCTCCGCCTTGGGCCGATCGGAGGCGTTGGTGGAAGCGGCTCGAGCGCTGACCTCTTCAGCGGTCGTCAGGCGGGGGCGGGAGGGCATGCCGGCAGGATAGACCGGGTAGGCGGCGCCGCTCGGGGGGCTGGCGTGGTTTGGGGAGCCGCCGGTCGTAGACTGCTTCGACGATGGATGCCACCACCCAGCTCGATGCCTTCCTTGCCCGCACCGAGCGAGAGATCTCCTTCGGCCCGGGGCAGCTTCAGGACCTGCTCTTCGAGGTGTGGGGCGAGGTGAAGGACACCCCGGCCCAGCCGGAGGTGGAGCGCTGGCTCACCCTCACCGTCGAACGCCACCTCTTCACCGCCGCCGAGGTCCGTGAGGCCCTCACCGGCATCCGTGCCCTCGCCGAGCTGGTGCCGGCCGACAGCCACTAGCAAGGAGCGCTCGGGTGCCCGGCCGGGCGGCGAGGCCCGGCCGGGCTGGCGGCGTCACCGTAGGGGCCGACGATGACCGCCGCTGGATCGGAACGTAGCGGATGTGGCCGGTTCGCTCCCCCTGTGCGGTTCGGGTGATGCCGCGAGCGGAGGGAGGGCGCCGGACAGCCTGGCACCGGGGCCGTACCGGGGGCCGACGAGCCGGCCCGGCGGTGGGTCAAGACCCGATGGCGGCGATATCCCCCGAATCAGTAATCAGGGGGTTGACGGATCGGCCGGAGAGGAACAACATCGTGGCAGGAACGATGTTCGATCCGACCGACGAAAGGGGGAGACCCATGATTCGGGAAGACAAGGGCGAGGAGCGCGGACCGCCCGGTTTCTGAGGCCTGGTGGGGCCGATCACCCGGCCAGGCCAGCAGACGGCGACCGCTGAACGCCACCGCACACCGAGCAACGACGAGGCCCGCATGGCCGTCCAGTCCCCCGCCGCAGACCGGCTCGGGAGTGGCTCGCCTAGGAGGACGGTCTCTCATCCACAAAGCCGGACCGGTGCCCTTCGACGTGTCGCCGAAACGAGAGAAGGGTCGGCGACCGCCGACCCTTCTTTCATTTCAGGGCGGAGGGCGGTGGCCCCCACCGACCGGTCAGGAAGTCGTGCACGGCGAGGCGGCTCGGGCGCTGGGCGACGGCCGTGGGCAGCTCGAAGCCAAGGCGGACCGCCGCCCGGTAGCGACCGAACCACCGGCGCACCAGGTGCAGGGTGTTGCGGGCCTTCAGGTACTGGCTCACCTCGAGCGAGCCGAGGCCGGTGTTGCGGGCCGTCGCCCCCCACGCCTGGCCGCTAAGCCACCCGTGGGCCCGGGCCCGCAGGGCCAGATCGGTCTCCTCGCAGTAGGCGAAGAAGGCTTCATCGAACAGCCCCACCTGTTCGAGGCAGTCCCGTCGGGCCACGAGCAGCGTGCCGTGGGGGTAGCCGGCCGGCGCCCAGTCACCTGACCGCACCGCCGGGACGCTGATCCCCCCGAAGTAGGGGTCGACGACGGGTACCTCGGCCAGACCCAGGTCGGCCCCGACGAGGCCGGCCCGAGGACGGGCGGACCCGACCTCCACCATGCGGTCGAGGGCTCCCCGCCCCACCTCGACGTCGTGCGGGCACACCGCCACCCATGAGGTTCTGGCCCGGCGCAGGCCGGCGTTGGCGCCGGCGCCGAAGCCCAGGTTGCCGCCCGTGCCCACCACCTCGACCCCGTCGAGGTCGGGCAGGGAGGTCGAGGCGTTGTCGGCCACCACCACCCGCAGCGGCCCTGACCAGGCCTCGCGCAGCGACCCTACGGTGGCCGCGAGCGCCGCAGGCTGGTTGCGGTGGACGACCACCACCGTGAGCCCCTCGGCCGGGCCCGCCACGAAGGGGCTCAGGCGGCGAGGTGGGAGAGGGCGCTCAGGAGCGACGGGCCGATGGCGCGGGCGCGGCTGGCACCGATCCCGGGGACGGCGAGCAGGTCGGCCAGCGTGGTGGGCCGTCGGTCGGCCACGAGCTCGAGCAGCCGGTCATCGATGACGGTGGAGGCCTGGACCCGAAGGGCCAGGGCCCGGTGGTGGCGCCACTGGCGGAGGATGGCGAGAACCGGATCGGTGGGGGCGACGGCCGCTCGCCGGGCGGCGAGGAGCTGAGCCGGCGGCCCGACGGGGCGCACGGCTACCGACGCGGCCGCCTCCAGGACCGGGGTCAGCCACGGTGAGGGCTCTCCCACCCAGCTGCAGCGCACCGCGACCCGGGCCCGGGTGAGGGCCACGTAGGCGAGGCGGCGCTCCTCGGTCAGCGCCAACGGCTCGGCGGGCAACGCCATGCGGCCGAGCTGGGGGATGGCCCGGGGCATCAGCGCGGCCGAACGGAGGGGCACCAGGCCCTGCTCGAGGCCGACGATGTGGACCAGGTCCCACTCGAGGCCCTTGGCCCGGTGGAAGGTGAGCAGGTCGACGGCATTTCCACCCTCGACGGCGTCGCCGCCGATCGCCCGGACGGTGGCGTCGAGCCAGACGAGGAAGCCGCCAAGGGTGCCGCCGAGGGTGCCGCTGATCACCGTGGCGTACTCGTCGGCCAGACCGGTCAGGGCCAGCAGGGCCATGCGGGCGGGGGGCAGCAGGTCGGGGTTCTCGAGCGCCTCGGCGGCCAGCTGGCGCAGCACGGCCCGGCAGGTCGTGGCGGGCAGCGACGGGGGCCGCAGCAGCAGGGCGTCGAGAGCCGCCTTCACCTCCGAGCGGTCGAGCAGGCAGCGCCGGCTGCGGGTGGGCACCCCGGCCGCTTCGCAGGCGGCGGCCACGGCGTCGAGACGGGCGTTGGTGCGGGCCAGGACGGCGAGGTCGGACCACCGGCGCCCCGAACCGTGAGCGGAGCGCAGCGCCCAGGCCACGGCCGTCGCCTCGTCCTCCTGGGACCCGTGGGCGGTGGCGTCGACCACCACCCGGTCGGTGGGGGGATGGGTGCTGTCGGCCAAGGTGGCGGCCGGTTCGGTGGGCCGACCGGCCAACACGGCCCGGGCGGCGGCCAGCACCGCGGGCGGCGAGCGGTGGGCGTGGGTGAGGCGCACGGTGGCGGTGCCGGGCAGCGCCTCGGCCAGGCGGAGCAGCAGGCGGGGATCACTTCCGGCGAAGCCGTAGACGGCCTGGTCGGCGTCGCCGCCGACGGTGAGGTCGGGAGGTTCGCCGTGACGGCCCGGCCCGGCGAGCGACCGCACCAGCCGGAACGAGGCCCGCCCGAGGTCCTGGAACTCGTCGACGTAGATGTGGCGGTGGTGCCACTGGAGGCGGCCGGCCAGGCGGGGGTCGGTGGCGAGACGGGAGGTGAGCGAAGGGATGAGGTCGTCGATGTCGAGGAGCCGGCGCCGGGCCTTGGCGGCCTCGTAGGCGGTGTAGACCGCAGCCACGCCCTCTAGGGCGCTCGGGCCGAAGCCGGGCAGGCGCCCGGCCCGGGCGGCGGCGGTCAAGTAGGCGTCGGGGCCGACGGCGCGGGCCTTGGCCCACGCCAGCTCGCCGGCCACCAGGCGGGCTGTCGGTATCGGCCCCTGGTGGGTCTGGACCAGGGGGGCCACCAGGCGCAGCGGGAAGGCGGCGATGGCCTGCGCCGGCTCGCCCGCCTCCCGCCAGGCCCGCTGCAGCGACGACGCCGCCAGGGCGTGGAGGGTGGACACCGTGGGAGACCCGGGGCCGCTCAGCCCGAGGCGGCCCAGTCGGACGCGAAGCTCGCTGGCGGCCCTGCGGGTGAAGGTGAGGACCAGCGTGCGGGCCGGGTCGGCGTCGCCGGTGGCGATCCTGTAGGCCACGCGGGCCGTGAGAACCCGGGTCTTGCCGGATCCCGGGCCGGCCACGATGGCGAGCGGGCGCCGGGGATCGGTGACCGCCGCCCGCTGGGACGGGTCGAGCCCCTCAAGCAGCTGGTCGGCCCGTCGCCCAAGGACCGAGTGGCCCGGTGGAGAGGACGGCATGGCACGACGCTACGGCGGGCTGTGGCGCAGGCGGTGGATGGTCGGGACCCTGATCGCGGGGTGGGAACCTGCGGAGGTGCCCGCGGCGGCTGGCCAGTTCGCGTGCACGGACAAACGTGATCCGGCAGAATGCGGTGGTGGCCTCCGCCCTCCCCGAACGGACCAAGCTGCTCGACGTGGTGGCGACCCTGGATACGGTCGAGCGGCGTGGCCGCCACGGGGTCTTCCCCACGATCTTCGCCCAGACCCCCTGGTCCTCCAGCTCACCGGCGGTGGTGCTGTACGAGGAGTCCCTGGATGGCCGGGCGCCGAGCATGCCGACCCACGCCTACCTCCTGGAGGTCGACGTCGCCGCTGAGGTGCTGGAGGTCTGGTCGAGCCGGCGCTCGGGCCAGAACCCTTCGCCCGAGGAGGCGACCGAGGCGCTGATCCACTTCGCCGCCCACGGCGCCCACCTGCCGTTGCCCTGCCACCACGTCGGCTGCGGGCGGCCCGGCGCGGGCCGCTGCGCAGCGTGCCGCTCCTTCTTCTGCGACCTCCACGTCGTGGTGCCCGGCCGGTCCGGCGGCTGCCGGACCTGCTCGCCGGCGCGAGCCCTGCCTGTGGCGAGCCGATCGTCGGGAGGAGCCCGGCCCCTGGTGTGGGGAGGCCTGCAGGGAGCCGGTGCCCTCGGCCTGGCGCTGGGCGGGCTCACCGGAGCCGTGCCGCTGCTGCTCGCCGGCACCTGCCTGTTCGTGGTGGGCGGCTGCATCTGGCTCAGCTCCCTGGTGACCCGCGTCATGGGGTAGCTCCCCTGGCCCAGCCGGCCTCTCGGGCGTCGTCCTCCGCGGTCGAGGTCCCCATGGCACCATGGGCGACTCGTGCACAGCGGATTCGCCACCCTCGTCGGCCGCCCCAACGTGGGCAAGTCCACCCTCCTCAACCGGATCCTCGGCCAGAAGGTGAGCATCGTCTCCGACAAGGCCCAGACCACCCGCAATCAGGTGCGGGGGGTCCTCACCCGCGGCGACGTGCAGGTGGTGTTCGTCGACACCCCCGGCATCCACAAGCCCCGCACCCTCCTCGGCGAGCGGCTGAACGACGTGGCCGGCGACGCCGCCAAGGGCGTCGACGTGGTCGTTTTCACCCTCGACGCTACCGCCCCGGTGGGCAAGGGCGACCGCTTCGTCGCCGGCCTGGTGCCCGGCGACTCCATCTGCGTGGTGAACAAGATCGACCTGACCTCGCCCGAGCAGGTCATGAACCAGCTGCGCAAGGCCGGGGCCATGGGCTTCGCCGCCTACCACCCCGTCTCGGCGACCACGGGCGAGGGGGTCGACGACCTGCTGGCCGCCATCGTCGAACGCATGCCGTCCGGTCCGCGGCTCTACCCCGACGACATGGTCACCGATGTGCCCGAGGCGTTCTGGATCGCCGAGCTGGTGCGCGAGCAGCTGCTGCACGTCACCA
This sequence comes from Acidimicrobiales bacterium, assembly GCA_038199465.1. Lineage (GTDB taxonomy): Bacteria > Actinomycetota > Acidimicrobiia > Acidimicrobiales > JAUJNH01 > JAUJNH01. The sequence goes on from JBBPYZ010000101.1 coordinate 8,576, forward strand.
AGGAGGAGGTCCCGCACTCGGTGGCCTGCCGGGTCACCGAGTGGGAGTGGCCTCGCATCCGCTGCGAGATCCTGGTCGAGCGCGACAGCCAGAAGGGCATCGTGATCGGCAAGGGCGGCAACATCTTGAAGGCGGTCGGCACCGCCGTGCGGGCCCAGCTGCCCGACGGGGTCTACCTCGAGCTGTTCGTCAAGGTCGACAAGGACTGGCAGCACCGCCCGCAGGCGCTGCAGCGGCTGGGCTACTGAGCGGGGCACTCAGTAGGGTCGGGCGTCGTGGGCACCATCGCGTGGAAGTACGAGAAGGGCTCGTGGGCCGACCTCACGAGCGACTGGAAGTCAAGCGACGACTGGGGCTGGCGTGAGGAGCTGCGCAGCAACGGCTACGAGCCCGACCCGGCCATGCGCCTCGGCGACCTCGACAGCGACAGCTTTGCCGGCGAGGTGTACGCCAGGACCGGCGATTCGCCCGGCTACGCCGTCATCGTCACCGTGGGCGAGGCCGGCGAGGCGGTGGTGGTCGACGGGCTGCCCGACCTCCTCAAGCTGCTGAACGAGCTGGCGCCGGCGGTCAAGCACGTGAGCGACCTGAGCGGCGGTGCCACCAGCGCCCTCGAGCGCGAGTACGCCCGCCTCCGCCGCCTCGGCTACCCCCACGAGGTCGCCGACGCCGCCTCGCGCACCTACGCCGAGGAGATGGACGACGAGGACGATGACGA
>JBBPYZ010000102.1:0-14333 GCA_038199465.1 Acidimicrobiales bacterium
AGATGCCCCACTGGCAGTTGTCGGGGATGGCGGGGGTCTGGGCCAGGATCTCGGTGATCGGGTGGCGCTCCTCACGGCGCAACGCCATGTACATCCGGGGCATGAGCGGGAAGTGGAAGCACATGTGGCACTCGTCGCCGTCGCCGAAGTAGTCGACGACGTCGGCCGGCCACTGGTTGGCCTCGGCCAGGAGCACCTTTCCGGGGTGGGTGGCGTCGATCTGGGCTCGGAGGTGCTTGAGGTAGGCGTGGGTCTCGGGCAGGTTCTCGCCGTTGGTGCCGTCGCGCTCGTAGAGGTAGGGAACGGCGTCGAGGCGGAACCCGTCGAGCCCGAGGTCGAGCCAGAAGCGGACCACGTCGAGCATGGCCTGCTGCACATCGGGGTTGTCGTAGTTGAGGTCGGGCTGGTGGCTGAAGAAGCGGTGCCAGTAGTACTGGCCCCGCACCGGGTCCCACGTCCAGTTCGACTTCTCGGTGTCGACGAAGATGACCCGGGCCTCGCCCCAGAGCTTGTCGTCGTCGCTCCACACGTACCAGTCGGCCCTGGGGTTGGTGGCGTCCTGGCGACTCTCCTGGAACCACGGGTGCTGGTCGGAGCTGTGGTTCATCACGATGTCGGCGATGACCCGCAGTCCACGCTTGTGGGCCTCCTCGATCAGCAGCACCGCGTCGCCGAGGTTCCCGTACTCGGGCAGCACGGTGAAGAAGTCGGAGATGTCGTAGCCGCCGTCGCGCAGGGGCGAGGTGTAGAAGGGCAGCAGCCACAGGCAGTCGACCCCCAGCCACTGCAGGTAGTCGAGCTTGGAGATCAGCCCCTGGAGGTCGCCCGTGCCGTCGTCGTTGTGATCGGCGAATCCCCGGGTGAGGACCTCGTAGAACACCGCCCGCTGGAACCAGTTGTCCTCAGCCTTGCTCCGACCGGGGGCCTCGGGGTTGTCGGTGAAGCTGGAATGGCCGTCCCGCATCACCGTGGAAGGTATCCCTCAGGCCCCGGCCCGGCGGAGCACCAGGACGTGGCCGGGTCCGGAGACGGGGTCGAGGCGGACCCAGGGGTGCGGGCCGGTCCACTCGTAGGACTCGCCGGTGACCTCGTCGATGGCCAGGTAGGGCTGGTCAACGGGGAGCCCCAGCTCGGGAAGGTCGAGGGTGAGGAAGCCCGACTGGACGTTCCACGGGTCGAGGTTGACGACCACGACCACCACGTCGTCCTTGGGCCGGGTCATGCGGGAGAAGGCGAACAGCTGCGGGTTGTCGGCGGCGTGCACCCGGGCGCCTCGCAGCCGGCGCAGCGCCGGGTGGCGGCGGCGGATGGCGTTGAGCGTGCCGAACAGGGGGGCCAGCGAAGATGCTCTTCCCCACTCGCGGCGCTTCAGCTCGTACTTCTCGGAAGCGAAGTACTCCTCGTTCTGCGGGCTGGCGGGAACGTTCTCGCACTGCTCGAAGCCGGAGTAGACGCCCCAGGTGGGGACCATGGTAGCGGCCAGCATGGCCCGGAGGCGGAAGGCGGCGGGCGGCCCGTCGCGCAGCGGGTCGGCCAGGATGTCGGGCGTGTTCGGCCAGAAGGCCGGGCGCATGTAGTCGCTGGTGCGGGCCTCGCTCACCTCCTCGAGGTACTCGCCCAGCTCCCACGCCGCGGTGCGCCAGGTGAAGTAGGTGTAGCTCTGGCTGAAGCCGACCTCACCCAGGCGGGCCATCACCTTCGGGCGGGTGAAGGCCTCGGCCAGGAACACCGCCTCGGGGTGGCGGCTGTGCACCTCCGCGATCACCCACTGCCAGAAGGCCAGCGGCTTGGTGTGCGGGTTGTCGACCCGGAAAATGGTGACGCCCCGGTCGATCCAGGTCTGCAGGATGTCGCGGCAGGCGGCCCACAGGGCCAGCCGCTCGGCCTCGTCGTCGGGCCAGAAGTTGATCGGGTAGATGTCCTGGTACTTCTTCGGCGGGTTCTCGGCGTAGGCGATGGTTCCGTCGGAGCGGTGGTGGAACCACTGGGGGTGGGCCGTGACCCAGGGGTGGTCGGGGCTGCACTGCAGGGCGTAGTCGAGGGCGATCTCGATGCCGAGCGCCCTGGCCTCCTCGACCAGGGCGGCGAAGTCCTTGAGCGTGCCGAGCTCGGGGTGCAGCTCGGTGTGCCCGCCCTCAGCCGAGCCGATGGCCCAGGGGCTGCCGGGATCTTCGGGGCCGGCGACCAGGGTGTTCCCCGGGCCCTTGCGGTGGGAACGGCCGATGGGGTGGACGGGCGGGAAGTAGACGATGTCGAAGCCCATGGCGGCCACGTCGTGGAGCCGCTTGGCCGAGCCGACCAGGCCTCCCTCCGACCGGGGGAAGAACTCGTACCAGGCCCCGATGGCGGCCCGCTCGCGGTCGACCCACAGGGGCCAGGGGGGCGAGGCGACCAGGTCGGACGGTCGCTGAGGCCCGACCATCCGGGCGGTGACCGCCGGGTGCTCGGCGTGCTCGAACCGCTCCCGCTGGTCGAGGGCGGGGTCGCGCAGGACGGCGATGGCCGCCGCCAGCTCAGGGTCCCCACGCTCCTCCAGCAGGAGGGCGCCGTCCTCCAGCTCGATGGCGACGTCCTGGCCGGCGTCCAGCTTCTTCTCGGTGCCGTCGAGCCAGGTGCACCACCGGTCGACCCACGCCTCGACCACCAGCTCGTGGGCCCCGATCCGCTCGGGCCGGACCACCGCTTCCCACCGGTCGTTGCCGACGGCGGCCAGGTCGTCGGCGGCCCAGCTCCCCTCCTCGACGTGACGCCAGCGCAGCCGCCCGGCCAGAAGGTCATGGCCGTCGGTGACCAGATCGCAGGTCACCTCGAGCTCCTCGCCCGCCACCGCCTTGGCCGGCGCCCCGCTGGGGGTGGAGGGTCGGACGTCGTCGATGGCGATGCGGCCGAGGGGGATCACACCCTTCGGGATACCACGATGGGCCCGGGTTGAACCTCCCGGGGGAGGCTCGGGCCCGGACTCGGTAGGTTGGCCGCCCTATGAAGGCGCTCCGCAGCTTCACGGTAAGAACCCGGCTCCCGGCGCCCCTGGCCCCCCTCGGCAGCCTGGCCATGAACCTGCGCTGGTCGTGGGACGAGCGCACCCGCGACCTGTTCCGCTGGGTCGACCCCGCCGTTTGGGAGGCCACGGGCCACGACCCGGTCGGGCTGCTCGCCCGGGTCCGTCCGGAGCGCTTCCGCCAGCTGGCCGCCGATCCCGCGTTCATGTCCTTTCTCAGCGAGGTCCACGACGAGCTCACCCGCTACCTCGACCGGCCCCGGTGGTTCCAGAACAAGGGCCCGTCGCCGCTGCGCACCATCGCCTACTTCTCGCCCGAGTTCGGCATCGCCGAGGCGCTCCCCCAGTACTCGGGCGGCCTCGGCGTGCTCGCCGGCGACCACCTCAAGGCAGCCAGCGAGCTCGGCGTGCCGCTGATCGGCGTGGGCCTTTTCTACAAGCAGGGCTACTTCCGCCAGTCGCTGAACACCGACGGGTGGCAGCAGGAGACCTTCCCGATCCTCGACCCCTTCTCGATGGCGCTGACGCTGCTCGAGGACGTCAAGGTCACCGTCGACCTGGCGGGCGAGCCGCTCACCGCCCAGGTGTGGCGGGCCGACGTGGGCCGGGTGCGGCTGTACCTGCTCGACAGCGACATCGAGGACAACACCCCCGAGGTCCGAGCGGTCACCGACCGGCTCTACGGCGGCGGCACCGAGCACCGCCTACGCCAAGAGATCCTGCTGGGCGTCGGCGGCGTGCGGGCCCTCGAGGCCGTCGGCGTCGAGCCCCAGGTCTTCCACACCAACGAGGGCCACGCCGGCTTCCTCGGCCTCGAGCGCATCCGCCGCTTCGTGAACGACGACGGGCTCGGCATCGATGAGGCGATCGAGGCGTCGCGGGCGGGCACGGTCTTCACCACCCACACACCCGTGCCGGCGGGGATCGACCTGTTCCCCCGCCAGCTGATGGAGAAGTACTTCGCCACCTGGGCCGCCGGATGCGGGATCACCGTCGACCGCCTCATGGACCTGGGCCACGCCCCGAACGAGGACACCGACAGGCCGTTCAACATGGCCGTGATGGGCCTGCGCCTGGCCGGCCGCAGCAACGGCGTGTCCAAGCTGCACGGCGAGGTGAGCCGGGGCATGTTCTCCCACCTCGTCCCGGGCATCGGCCCCGAGGAGACACCCATCGGCTCGGTCACCAACGGCGTGCACGGCTTCACCTGGGTGAGCCCCGAGATCAACGACCTGTTCACCCGTCACCTGGTGCCGTCGTGGCCCGAGGCCGACGCCGAGGTCTGGGCCCGCATCGAGGGGGTGGCCGACGACGAGCTGTGGCGGGTGAAGGAGCAGGGCCGCAGCCGGCTGGTGTCCTTCGTCCGCGACCGCCTGCCCCGCCAGGCGCTGGCCAAGGCTCCGGGCGCGGATGTGACATGGTGCGAGGAAGCGCTCGACCCGCGCATCCTCACCATCGGCTTCGCCCGCCGCTTCGCCACCTACAAGCGGGCCGATCTCCTGCTGTCCCAGCCCGAGCGCCTCGAGGCGCTGCTGCTGTCGACCGACCAGCCCCTGCAGCTGGTGTTCTCCGGCAAGGCCCACCCCGCCGACGACAACGGCAAGGAGCTGATCCGCCGCATCGCCCAGTTCGCCCGCCGGCCCGAGGTGCGCCACCGCTTCGTCTTCATCGAGGACTACGACATCGCCGTGGCCCGGCTCCTCCTCCAGGGCAGCGACGTGTGGCTCAACAACCCGCGACGCCCGCTCGAGGCCTGCGGCACCTCCGGCGAGAAGGCGGCCCTCAACGGGGCCCTCAACTGCTCGATCCTCGACGGCTGGTGGGACGAGATGTACGACGGCACCAACGGCTGGGCCATCGCCTCGGCGGAGGGCGAAGAGGACCTGGGCCGCCGCGACCACTTCGAGGCCGAGTCGCTGTTCGACCTGCTCGAGCAGCAGGTGGTACCCCTGTTCTACGACCGGGGCCGGGGCGGCCCGCTCCCCCGGGCCTGGGTGCGGCGCATGAAGGCGAACCTGCGCACCCTGGGGCCCAAGGTCGCGGCCAGCCGCATGGTGCGCGACTACGTCGAGCAGATGTACGAGCCGGCCGCGTCACGGGCCGACACAATGGCAGCCGGCTCGTGGGCCAAGGCCAGGGACCTGGCCGGCTGGAAGGCGCGGGTGGCCGCGGCCTGGCCGGCGGTGAGCCTGGCCAGCGTCGACAGCGACACCGCCATGCTCGAGGTCGGCGCCACCCGAACCGTCGGTGCCGTGGTTTCCCTCGGCATCCTCTCGACCGACGACGTGGCCGTGCAGCTGCTCCACGGCCAGGTGGGCCCGAGCGACGAGCTGGCCGACAGCGAGATCGTGGAGATGGACCTGGACGAGGCCAGCGACGAGCCCGGCCACCACCGGTTCGTCGGCACCTTTGCCTGCCAGCGCACAGGGCGTCACGGCTTCACCGTCCGCGTGGTGCCCAAGCACCCCGACCTGCCGGTGCCTGCCGAGATGGGCTGTGTGGCCTGGGGCTCTTGAATCGCCGGGATCAGGTCTCGGCGGCGGTCGTCGCTTCCTTCGCATGCTGGGAGCGGAGCGCGTGGCGCAGCTTGAGCGGGCCCCGCAGCTGCAGGGCCCCGTTGGCGTAGACCCGGGCGGCCAGGGCGATGGCGCCCACGATCGAGGCCACGACGATGGCGACGCTGAGGGCGACGGTCCCCGGCTCGACCTCGCCGGCGGCGATGCGTATGGGCAGGATCAGGGGGGCTGAGAACGGCACGAAGGTGGCGAACCTGGCCACCGGGCCGCTCGGGTCGTCGGCCGAGCCGAGGGCGACGAAGAACGAGGCCATGGCGATGAGGGTGATCGGGGTGGTGGTGCTCTGCAGCTCCTCGACCCGGCTGGCCAGGGCGCCGCCCACCGCGAACAGGCAGCTGTAGAAGGCGAAGCCCAGGACGAACCAGCCCACCACCTGGATGGCGACCGAGATGGTCTCGGGGGGCAGGTCGACGCTGCCGGCCACGCTCGCCGTCGTCAAGCCCACGATGACAAAGGTGATCAGCTGGGCCAGGCCCATCAGCCCGATGCCGATCACCTTGCCGGCCAGCAGCTGGGAGGGCGGGGCCTTGGCCAGCAGGATCTCCACGACCCGCGACGCCTTCTCCTCGACGACCCCGCTGGCCACCCAGTAGCCGAACCCGAGGAGCTGGCCGTAGAGCAGGATGGTGCCGATGGTGACCAGAGCCCTGCGCTGCGACTCGCCCTCGGACTGCGGATCGATCGGCAGGACCTGAAGCGGGGCCGGCTGCAGCACCCGGTCGGCTGCCTCGCCGCCCACGCCGGCCTCGGCCAGCTCGGCTTCGACCATGACCTGGCGGTTGGCCTCCTGCAGCAGGAGGCCGAGGCGGTCGCCCAGCTCCTCGTCGACGATCACCGGGCCGTCGCCCACGGCGGCGTCAAGGTCGCCGGAGCTGACCATCCGGCGGGCCTCGACCTCGTCTTCGATCGTTCGGATCTTCACGTTGGCTTCGTCGCCGGTGAGCCTGGCCACCTCGGGCAGGCGGGCGGCGAGCGGCGCCGACTGCGAACCGAACACCCCGATGTCGTAGGTCGTCGGGCTGTCGTTCGAGAGGACTCCCGGGAGTATGGCAGCGGCCAGGATGAACGCAAGGCTGACGCCTGAGGAGATCAGGAACGCCTTGGACCGGCCCCGCTCGAGGATCTCCCGACGGGCGACGAGCCGGATGAGCTGCCGCCTGGTCACTGAGAGACCACCTCTCGGAACAGGTCGGTGAGCGAGGGCAGGACCCGGCGGAACGAGGTGACCCGACCCGCCCGGCGGGCGGCGTCGAGCAGGGCCTGGTCGTCGGCCCCGGGAAGCAGCTCGAGCACCACCTCGTCGCCGTCGCGGCCCACCACCCGTGCCCCCACGAGCCCCTCGGCCCAGGCCGTGGCGCCGCCTTCGAGGGCGATCCTGAGCTGGTCGACGCCACGCCGGCGGCGGACGGCGTCAACCGTGCCTGCGGCCACCACCCGACCCTGGTCGATGATGGTCACCTCGTCGCTCAGCCGCTCGACGAGGTCGAGCTGGTGGCTGGAGTACACCACCGCCGTGCCCCGGCCCACCTGGGCCTGCAGCACCTCGGCCAGGGCGTCGACGCCCACCGGGTCGAGGCTGCTGAAGGGCTCGTCGAGTACCAGCAGCTCGGGCGAGGTGACCAGGGCGGCGGCCAGCTGGGCCCGCTGCTGGTTCCCGAGGGAGAGGCGCTCGACCGGTTCGCCCTTGCGCTCGGCCAGCCCGATGGCGTCGAGGGTGGCAGCGGCGGCCGACGCCGCGGCGGCCGCCGAGAACCCCGACAGGCGGGCGAAGTAGACGACCTGGCTGCGGGCCGACATCTTCGGGTACAGGCCCCGTTCCTCGGGCATGTACCCGAAGCGGCGGCGGTCGGCGGCGGTGACGGGCCGGTCGTTCCAGCGCACCTCGCCCTTGTCCGGTTCGGCCAGGCCGAGGGTGATCCGCATCGTGGTGGTCTTGCCCGCCCCGTTGCGGCCCACGAAGCCGTGGATGCGGCCGGGGGCGACGGTCATCGACAGCCCTTCGAGGGCGACGACGTCGCCGTAGCGTTTGGTGAGCTCGATGAGCGCAAGCGTGCTCCCACCCCTACCGCCGATGGCGGAACGGTAACCCTGGGGATCAGCGGCCCTCGAAGTCGCGAGCCCGGCGGGTACTTTGAGGGGTTATGATCGACTCAGATGAGCTGGACCACGCCCCGCCCTGGACGGTGGCCCGCAGGTCGCTGAGTGGCGATCTTCCGCTGCGCTACCAGCGGAAGCTCCAGTTCGAGTTCGACCGCCTGGTCGACCAAGCCCTGCTCCCGACCGGCTCGGCGGGCCCGGAGCGGGGGATGACCATCCTCGACGTCGGCTCGGGCCGCCGGCCCTGTGTGCCGATTGATCGGCGGCCGCCCGGCTGCACCTACGTGGGCCTCGACATCTCCGCCGACGAGCTGCAGACGGCGCCTCCGGGCTCCTACGACCGGTTCGTCGTGGGTGACGTCTCGAGCCGCGCCGTCGATCTCGGCACCCAGTTCGATCTGGTCGTCAGCTTCCAGGTGCTCGAGCACGTCCGACCGTTGGACGCGGCCTTCGAGAACCTCCGCCACTACCTGCGACCCGGCGGCCGGATGATCGCCCAGTTCTCGGGGGGGCTGAGCGCCTTTGGCCTGCTCGGTCGGGCCGTGCCCCATCGCCTGTCGAAGTCGGTGCTCCAGCACTTGTTGCGACGCGACCCGGACAAGGTGTTCCCGGCTCACTACGACCACTGCTGGGCCAAGGCCGTGGGGCGCATGCTCGAGCCCTGGGGCTCGGCGGAGGTGCTGCCCCTGCACCGGGGCGCCTCCTACTTCCACTTCGCCAAGCCGCTGCGGGCCGGCTACCTGCTCTACGAGGAGTGGCTGCGGGCCCGGAGGCTCGACAACCTGGCGGCCTACTACATCGTCGATGCGGTGCGCTGAGGAGTCGGCTCAGCCCTCGAGCTCGCATCCGGTCCCATCGCCGTCGCGATCCAGGCTGGGGGTGAAGCCAGGGTCACCTCGACGAATGGGAGCCTTGCCGGCGGCGCGCACCTCATCGCAGCTGCCGTAGACGGACGTGGGGGCGGACGGGGCAGCCGGTGACGGCGGCGGTGCGCCGGTCGCCGCCGCCGGGGTGGTGGGGGTCGTGGGGGTCTCCGGGGCCTCCGGGGCCGCCGGTGTGCTCGCCGTGGTTGAGTCCGGGCTGCCGAGGGGGAGCACGGTCGTGGTCGCCGAGTCGAGGGTCGTCGAGGGCCCGATCGTCGTCGCAGGCGATAACGACTTCGTGGAGCCGCTGCACCCTCCGGCCACCATCACCAGGGACACGGCGACGGGGAGGACGAGGGCAGGGAACCGCATAGATCCGACCGTACAGGCGGGCCGTTCTCCAGCGGGGATCGGCTACGGCTTCAGCGACCCTGGAAAGAGGCGGAGCCCGGGCCGTTGGCCAGGAACGACCGCACGCCTGCCGCCGCGTCCCGTGTCCGGAAGACCTGGCCGAAGAGCTCGGCCTCAAGCGCCAGCCCGTCGTCGAGGGAGACCTCCAGGCCCTCGTCGATGGCCCGCTTGGCCAGCGCGTGGGCGGCGAGCGGCCCCCGGGCGGCCTCGGCGGCCAGGGCGGTGGCGGTGGCAAGGACCTCGGCGCGGTCGACGACCCGGTCGACCAGGCCGATGCGCAGCGCCTCCTCGGCGGCGACCGTCCGGCCCGTGAGGATGAGGTCCTTGGCGCGGGCCGGGCCGACCAGGCGGGCCAGCCGCTGGGTGCCGCCACCCCCGGGGATAATGCCGAGGAGGATCTCGGGCTGGCCGAGCCGGGCGTTGTCGGCGCACACCCGCAGATCGCAGGCCAGGGCCAGCTCGCACCCCCCGCCCAGGGCGTACCCCGTGATGGCGGCGACGGTCAGCCGGGGGATGGCGGTCACGGCGTCGTAGGCGGCCCGGAACCCGTCGCTGATGGCCATGGCCCCCTCGGCGGGGATCAACGTGCCGGCGTCGTCGGTCAGCTCGTTGATGTCGGCGCCGGCGGCGAAGAGCAGGCGCCCGCCCCACACCACCACGGCCCCCGGCGGGTCCTCCGTCAGCGCCCGGGCAGCGGCGGCGATCTGGTGGACGACCTCGACCGAAAGGGCATTGGCCCGAGGCCGGTCGATCCGCAGGATCGCCACCCCGTCGCCGCGCCGCTCGACGCTGACGAGCTGCCCGCTCTCGGCCACCCCGAGGATCCTAAGCAGGCGGCCGCCGCCGCGAGCTAGGCCTACGAGGCTCGGGGCTGGAAGCTGACGTTGCTGTCGGGGGCGTCGGCGGCAAGGTCGCCGGCAGGGAGGTCGATGCCGTCGCCGAAGTCGATGCCGAGGGCCCGGACCTCGGTGAGGCCCTCGACCCGGTCCTTCAGGATCCGCTCGACGCCGGCCTTGAGGGTCATGGTGCTCATCGGGCAGCTGCCGCAGGCGCCGAGGAGCTCGACGTCGAGGACGCCGGTGTCCTCGTGGAGGTCGACCACGCGGATGTCGCCGCCGTCGGCCTGGAGGGCCGGGCGGATCATGTCGAGGGTCTCGAGGACGGCTGCACGCATCGGCACAGACCCTACAACCCGCTCGCGCCCGCCGACCTTCCCGCCCCAGGGGCCCGACCGGGGGGAAGGTAGGTTCGGCGGCATGCGGGAGCACGTCGACACCGACGCCGTGGTGGCGGCCACCCAGGCGCTGGTGCGGGTCGACACCCGGAACCCGCCCGGCGACGAGGTCCGGGCGGTGGCCGCCTGCCGCGAGCTGCTCGAACCGCTGGGGGCCAGGATCGAGGTGATCGAGCCCCGTCCGGGCCGGGCCAGCGTGGTGGCGGCCCTCCCCCGCACGGGCAAGCCGGTGCTGGTGGTGAACGGCCACCTCGACGTGGTGCCGATCAACCGGGCCGACTGGTCGGTCGACCCGTTCGGGGCAGAGGTGGTCGACGGCCGGGTCTGGGGGCGGGGCACAGCCGACATGAAGGGTGGGATCGCCGCCGCCATCGAGGCGGTGGCCGCCCTGGCCCGCAGCGGCCGCGAGCCGGCGTGGGACCTGGTCTTCCACCTGGTGGCCGACGAGGAGCGGGGGGGCCGCTGGGGCACCAGGGCCCTGGTCGAGGGGGGCTTCTGCGACGGCGTGGCCGCCTGCCTGGTGCCCGAGCCCACCGACCTCGACGTGTGCGTGGCCGAGCGGGGGCTGCTCGTGGCCCACCTCACCACCCTGGGCCGCCCGGCCCACGGGTCGGCTCCCCGTCAGGGCGTCAGCGCCATCGAGACGGCAGCCAAGGTGGTGCTGGCCCTCCACGCCGCCGACTTCGACGACCAGGCCCACCAGCTGCTGGGCCGGCCCACGGCCAACATCGGGATGATCGCCGGCGGGAGCGGCCACAACACCGTGGCCGAGAGCTGCCGGGTGACCATCGACCGCCGCCTGCTGCCGGGGGTCACCCTCGAGCAGGCCCTGGCCGCGGTCGAGGCCAAGGTGGGAGCCACCCTCGACCCGGACCTGCGCTACGAGATCGAGGTCGAGGTGTTCGGCGAAGCCAGCGAGATGGCGCCCGACCACCCCTTCGCCCGGCTGGTGGGCCGGTGCATCACCGAGGCCACCCGGCGCTCCCCCGAGGTGATCGGGATGCCGTTCACCACCGACGCCCGCTTCGTGCGCAACGACGCCGGGATCCCTGCGGTGGTCTGCGGCCCGGGGGGCATCGCCCAGGCCCACGTGCACGACGAGTGGGTCGCCGTCGACCGCCTGGTCGACGCCGCCGCCGCCTTTGCCACGCTGTACGCCACGGCCTAACCGGGCCGCCGCCCGTGCCGATCGCCCAGTCCGTCGCGGTCGTCGACGACGCCGGCCTGGCCGCCGCCCGCCGCCCCTGGGCCGGGCTGGTGCGCGAACGCCCGGACGGGGCCGACCGGTGGGTGTGCGAGGCGGGCCCGGTCCGCACGTGGGCCCGCACGTTGGAGGTGGAGGAGTTGGGCGACGGCCGGCATCGGGTCACCCAGCGCACCACCTACCAGCTTGACCTGCCCTTCTTCGCCTGGCTGTTCGCCCTGCCCACCCGCCGGGAGGTGCGCCGCCTGCCGCTGCGGGCGACGGCGCCGTGGTGGGCGCCGACCGAGGCCTTCGACCGGCAGGCGGCCCGGACCGTCTGCGCCCTGTGCATCCTGTCGATGTCGTCCGGCTACCTCGGCACCCTCCTGACCCAGACCATCGCCTTTGCCGGCCGGGAGTTCGGCGTCGGCCCCTCCGGCCAGGGGGTGGCGCTGGCCGTGAGCCGAGTCGACCTGGTCCTGGCCTTCGGAGGTGTGGCCCTGGCCGACCGGGTCGGGCGGCGCCGGGTGCTGGCCACCGCGGTGCTCATCGCCCTGGCCAGTACCGCAGTCGGCGCCCTGGTGCCCAGCCTGACCCTGCTGATCGTGACCCAGGTCCCGGCCCGGGGGCTGACGGCGGCGATGAACCTGGTGATCGGCGTCCATGCGGCCGAGGAGGTCCCGGCCCACGCCCGAGCCTGGACGGCCAGCGTCCTCGCCCTCATCAACGCCTTTGGAGCCGGCCTGTGCGTGATGACCCTGCCCCTGGCCGACCTCGGCCCCCGGGGCTGGCGCCTGTCGTACGTGGCGCCGCTGCTGTTCCTGCCACTGGTGGTGGCGGCGTCGCGTCGCCTCCCCGAGAGCCGCCGGTTCCTGCGCCTGCAGACCGGAGCCCCCCGAACCGCGGGTCCCGCCCCCCGCCTCCGGGGTCACGGCAGGCGCCTGGCCCTGCTGGCCACCGGCGGGTTCCTGGCCGCGGCGTTCGTCAACCCGGCCGCCCAGCTGCAGAACACCTTCCTGGCCGACGAGCGGGGCTTCTCGGGCGCCCGGATCACCCTGTTCACCCTGCTGACGGGGACGCCAGCGAGCATCGGGATCATCGTGGGCGGGCGGCTGGCCGAGCGGAGCCGGCGCCTGGTGGGCGCCACGGGGCTGATCGTCGGGACGACCCTGGTGGTGCTGGCCTACCTGGCCGCGGGCTGGCCGCTGTGGGCCCTGGGCATCGTGGCCGGCATCTTCTCGGCCGCCACGGTGCCGGCCCTGGCCGTCTACGGGCCCGAGCTGTTCCCGACAGCCGTCCGGGGCCGGGCCAATGGCGTCATCAGCGTGGTGTCCCGGGTCGGCGCGGTGACCGGCCTCCTGGCCGCCGGCCTTCTCTCCAGCCGCCTCGGAGGCCTCGGCCCCGCCCTCGCCGTCCTCGCCACCGGCCCCCTCCTCCTCGCCGTCCTGGTCCTGGCCGCCTACCCCGAGACAGCCTCCCGCGAGCTGGAGGACCTCAACCCCGAGGACAACCCCGCCCCCGGAGGGGCGGGCTCTTGCCGCTAGCGCTAGCTGGGCTTGCGGTCTTGGCTAGGTGATCCTGGCGGTCTAGCTCGGATGCTAGGAGAATGAGCCGAGGAGCCGCCGCTATCCCCCCTCTGCGAGGGATTCGGCCCCGTTGCGCGGCAGAACTCGGCCCCTAGGGGCCGAGATCTGCTGTCAAAGCTAGGTTGTCTGGCCCGCCGTACCTACAGGTTCAGCGTGCACCCAGGCTGCGCCGACGCAGGGTAAGAGCACCGAGGGCGAGCACGACGAGGCCGCCAGCCAGCGGGGCTGTGGAGTCGCCGCCGGTGCGGGGCAGCTCACCGCCGCCGGTGTCCGCTTGGGTCGCAGGCAGGCGGTCGGTCTCATCATCGTCGTTGGGGTCGAACACGCCCTGGTCGTTCAGGCAGCCAGGGTCCTGGTCGTCGATCTTGCCGTCACCGTCGTTGTCCTGCTTGTCCGAGCACTGAGGGATCCGGCCGCACTGGAGCCCCCCCACCTGAGCGTGGCCGACCCGGATCTCAACCAGCGGGTCACCGCCGCCGAGGGGCAGCACGGTGACGACGAGGGCGTCGACGGCGATGCCGCCGGCGAACGGCGTGACCACGTTGCGGTCGATTGTCACCACCTGCTCCAGCGGCACGGCGATGATCCCGTTGATCGTGTCGATAAGGTCGGTGATCGGCTCGTCCAGGCCAAGGGGCTGGTTGTTGCTCTCGAGGTTGACGACCTCGGACTGGCCCGAGTAGAGGGCCTGGCCGCTGCGGCACACGCCGACGGCCTCGGCCCGCACCGCGTCGGCGCTGAGAAGCGCCAGCTCCAAGAGGTCCAGATCGGGGCCGTCCAGGTCGAGGACGACGCCGAGGTCGTCGACCTGGCCCACGGCCCGGGCGTTGTAGGGCCCAGGCACCGGCTGCACCCGCTCGTCCAGGAGGGAGGCGAGGTTGGAGGTGGCGCTGGTGGTGGCGTTGCCTCTGGCTGCGCCCGTCTCGAGGAGGGAGGCGGCCGGGACGTTGACGAGGTCGCTGAGCACGTTTCCGCCAGGCGGCAGGGTGGACTCCGCCAGACCAGCCTCGTCGACGACGGTCGCTCCGGCGGCGTCCAGGTTCAGGCCGTAGGCAGACGCCGCCGCGGTGCTAGCCGGGTCAGCCGCTGCTGGGGACAGACCCACCGGGGTCAGGCCTCCAACGGTTAGTGCAACCGCACAGGCCGCAAGTCGAACCTTCTTCATGTAATTGGCTCCCTCTCCATGGTCTCCTCGCGGTGCTACTGCCCCGGGGAGCTGCTGAACGCTGCGCATAGTAGCCCGAGCAGGACCCGCCGTGGTGATTCGGTGCGGTGGAGCCCAGACCGGGGCCGGCGGAGGGCGGAAGGCGGGTGCAGGGGCGGTGGTCCCGGGGACGGCTCACAGCCTCAGAGTGCTGGCCCACCGGGCGACCGCCAAGCCCACC
>JBBPYZ010000103.1:0-10980 GCA_038199465.1 Acidimicrobiales bacterium
CGAGGAACGCCCCGAAGCCGGACAGCTCCAGCCGCTCAGGGCGCATCAGCCGGTGGCCTCCTCGTGAAGCTCGGCGAAGAGGGGGACCACAACCGTCACCTCCAGGTTGACCGCGCCGCAGTAGGCGGTGACCAGCTCGACAGGGGTGAGGCCCTCGGCCCGGGCCCGGCGCCGCCCCGCCCCTGGCTCCTCGGTGGGCGCCTCGACGGCAACCTCGACCACGTGCTCGAACAGGGCCCGCACCTCGTCGGCCAGGCCGGGGCGGGCCGGCTCGCGCACCACGGCCCGGATGTGGGCGTCCCCGGTGGTACCGGCCACCGTGGACAGCTCGGCCAACGTGCCGGCCACCACCCGCAGGGCCCGGCCGGCGGTGAGGGGGATCTCGGTGATGCGGGCCGGCGTCGAGGCCGTCACCTCGACCAGCGCCACCGACTTGGCCTCGCCCGCCTCGCCGAAGTCGAGCTGGAGCGGCGAGCCGGCGTAGCGCATGGTGGGCTGGCCGACGGCCTGGGGCCGGTGGAGGTGGCCGAGGGCCACGTAGTGGAGGTCGGCCGGGAAGGAGTGGGTGCTGACGGCGTAGCCGAGGGCGGTGTGGGCCACCCGCTCGCTGGTGCCGCTGCGCCCGCCCAGCACGAACAGGTGGGCGGCCACCATGCGCACGGCCCCGGGGCGCATGGCCGCGCACAGGGTGCCCACCACCCGCCGGCAGCGGTCGTCGTAGGCAGCCACGGCCTCGGCCTCGGTGCCGGCCATCAGCAGGTCGGCCCGCACGGCGTGGCGCTGGGACAGGAACGGGACCAGCCCGATGTCAAGCTGCTCGCCACCGGCGGTGGTGAGGCGCACCACCCCGCCCTCGTCGGGCCGGGCCGGGACGGCGCCGACCACCACCCGGCCCCGCTCGAACAGGGGGGCCACGGCCTGGAGGCGGCGCTCGTTGTCGTGGTTGCCGGCGATGGCCACCACCGTGGCCCCGGTCGACTCCAGGTCCAGGAGCGCCCGGTAGACGACGCGTTCGCTCTCGGGACTGGGGGCGGCGGTGTCGAACAGGTCGCCGGTGACGAGCACCACGTCGACCGCCTCCCGGCGGGCGATGGCGGCGATCTCGGCCAGCACCGCGGCGTGCTCGTCGGCCCGGCTGCGGCTCCGGATGGTGCGGCCCACATGCCAGTCGGAGGTGTGCAGCACCTTCATCGGCCGGAGAACACATCGAACGGGTCGCGGCCGTCGTCGGGGGCGGCGGCCGCCTCGGCGGCGCGGGTGGCCCACGCCGGGACGGGGAACTGCACCACCAGGGGCACGGGCAGGCCCGGCTGGCTCACGATCATGGTGCCCGGCTTGAGGATGGTGGCCCGCTGGCGCTGGATGGGGGGCAGGAAGCCGTACTCCTCCCGGCCGGCCTCGGCCGCGTCGAGGCGGCCGACGACCCGGATCGAGGAGTTGCCCACGATCCGCCGCTCGACCTCGCTGGCCGTCTGCTGGCAGCCGATGAGCACGATGCCCAGGCTGCGGCCCCGCTCGGCCACGTCCAGCAGCACCTCTTTGATGGGGCTCTGGCCCTGGCGGGGGGCGTACTTGTTCAGCTCGTCGAGGACCAGCACCTGGCGGGGCTCGGCCCGGCCCTCGCGCTCCTTCTGCTCGAACAGCTGGCGCACCACCACACCGACCACGAAGCGCTGGGCCCGGTCGTTCAGGTTGTGGACGTCGACCACGGTCACCTGGCCCTGGGAGGGGTCGATGGCCGAGGCCGTCGCCCGGCGGATGTCGGCCCGCACCAGGTGGCTGAGGTGGGGAATGGCCGAGTAGAGCCGGCGGATGAAGGCATTGACGGTGCCGGCGCCGATGGCCCGGCCGGCCCAGTCGCTGTTGACCCCGCCCTCGTCCAGGAGGTGGTCGGCGATGGTGCGGGCCAGCTGGTCGAAGGTGCGCACGGTGACGCCCTCGATCGAAGCGGCGCCATCGCCCACGTCCAGCGCCTCGCGCAGGCGCACCAGGACGTTCTGGATGACGATGGTGAACTGCTGGCGGTCGTCCTCGGCGTCGGCGAACAGGAACGGCAGCAGGTCCTGGTGGCAGAACTCGGCGATCGTCCAGAAGAACGGCACGACGCCGGCCGTGCGGGCGCTGGTGTCGACCGCCCCGGTGGGGTCACCCCGCCGGGGCGGGGCGAAGAAGGCCACGCTGGCAAAGGCGGCCGCCGGCAGGCCAAGTGCGCCGTAGCGGGCCCGTTCGACCTCGGACAGCTGGGTGTTGGAACGGTCGAGGAACAGCAGGTCCTCGCCCTTCACGTTGAACACCAGCGCCCGGTCGTTGTGGGACAGGGCGCCGCCGGCGAACAGGCCGTGGAGGAGGAACAGGGCGTAGCTGGTCTTGGTGGCGACCCCGCTGATGCCCGAGATGTTGACGTGGGCCCCCTTGGTGCCGTCGACGAAGTCGAGGTCGAGGTGGACGGGCTCGCCGTCGCGGCTGAGGCCGGCCGGGAGGCGGCGGGCCATTCCGTCGAAGTTGAGCGCCTGGTCGCGCTCGATGCCGGCGGCCTTGCGCACCGTCGAGCCTGGGGTGGGAGGCACGAACACCTCGGGCTCGAAGCGGGTGGCCACCACCTTGGCCGCCTCCACCACCGCAGCCGGCAGCAGCCCGTCCTCGATCAGGAAGACGTCGCTCTCGTAGCGGGCTCCCTCGTGGCGGGCCCGCACCTGCTCGACCACCCCGTACACCTTGACCGTGCCGATCCCTGGGACCTCCCGCTCGGTGGCCACCACGTCGTCCAGCTGCAGGACCGACCCGGGCTGCAGCGCCACCCAGAACTCGAGCGGCGTGCTGTCCTCGGTGCCCAGCACCCGGCCCACGGTCCCCCCCGGGCCACCTTGGCTCCCGCTGCGTGTGCTGTCGCTCATCCTCCGGGCACGGTACACAGGGAGGGTGACGGCGACGGACGACCTGGTGTTCGTCTACGGGACGCTGCGGCCGGGGCAGGCCAACCACGGCCGCCTCCTGGCCGGCAGGGCCGTGGCGCCGGCGGTGCTGGACGGCCACGAGCTTCGGCTGGGGGACTGGCCGTGGGTGCGGGCGGCGGCGGGGTCGTCGGTGGTGGGCGAGGTGGTGGCCGTCGAGCCCGAGGTGCTGGAGCGGATCGACCGGCTGGAGGACGTCGCCGGCGGGCTCTACCGCCGCGGCCGGGTCGCGGTTCGGCTTGCGGGCGGGGAGGAGGCGGAGGCGTGGACCTACCTGGCCGGCTCGGTGGCCGCCACCGGTGATCGCCTGGTACCGGACGGGGACTGGCTCGGGGCCTTCGCCTGGTACGTGGCCTACGGGTCGAACCTGTCGGCGGCCCGGTTCCGGCGCTACCTCGACCGGTGCCGGGACCCGGCTGAGCCGTGGCGGTGGGCGGCGGTCGAGGTGCCCCACCGGCTGCTCTTCGCCCGCCAGTCGCGCCACTGGGGCGGGGGAGGGGTGGCGTTCCTCGACCCTGCGCCCACACCGGGGGCGGCTACACGGGGCCGGGCCTGGCTGCTGACGCGGGCGCAGTTCGCCGACGTGCTGGCCCAGGAGTGCGGGCTGGCCGTCGGCACCGTGGAGGTCCCGGTCCTGGACACCGCCTTCCTGGTGCTCCACCCGGGCCACTGGTACGGCGGCGTCCTCCCCCTCGGCCGACTCGAGGGCTGGCCCATGGTCACCTTCACCGACGAGGCCGCCGCCGACCTGGTGCCCGGCCGCCCCGGCGCCGCCTACCGCGCCGTGGTGGCCGAAGGCCTGGCCGAATCCCACGGCCTCAGCCCCGCCCAGGCCGACTCCTACATCACCCGCCACTCGACCTGACCGCAGGAGTGCCCACTTCTGGTCCTCCCAGAGGCCAAAAGTGGGCACTCCCGGGGACGGGAGGAGTCACGGTGAGCGGAGGCGGACCCGGCGGACCCGGTGGTCCGGGCCCTTCTCCAGGATGAGGTCAGCCCGCCGCCGGGCGGGCAGGATGTTCTCTCGCAGGTTCACCGCGTTGACTGAGGCCCAGATCGCTCGGGCCTTGGCCACCGCTTCGGCGCGGTCAAGGCCGGCGTAGCGGTGGAAGTGAGACGCCGGGTCCTGGAAAACCGTGGTGCAGAGACCCACGAACCGCTCGATGTACCAGGCCTCGATGTCGGCCTCATCGGCGTCGAGGTAGGCGGTGAAGTCGACGAGGTCGCTGACGACAAGGGCCTCGGCACCGAACGGCGACAGGACGTTCACGCCCTCGACCACCACGATGTCGGGCCGCCGCACCGTCTGCACCGAGCCGGGGATCACGTCGTGTCGGACGTGGCTGTAGACGGGGGCCTCGACCTCGATCTCGCCCGTCCTCACCTCGGTCAGGAATCGCAGCAGGCGGCCGATGTCGTAGGACTCGGGGAAGCCCTTGCGGTCGAGAAGGCCCCGTCGCTCCAGCTCGGCGTTGGGGTGGAGGAAGCCGTCGGTGGTCACCAGGTCGACCGTGGGCGTGCCCGGCCCATGGGAGAGGAGGGTCGTGAGGAGGCGGGCGGCCGCTGACTTGCCCACGGCCACGCTGCCGGTCAGTCCGACGACGAACGGCGACGGCGTCAGGGGTCGGCCCAGAAGCGCCTCGGTGGCCGACGCCAGGTCCTGCCTGGCCACCACGTGCAGGTGGAGCAGCCGGGCCAGTGGCAGGAGATCTCTGGCTACGTCCAAGGCGTCGAGGTTGGATCCGAGAGGTTCTGCCCCGGCCCGGCCCGGCCCAGGCGGCCCAGAAGCTGGGCTTGACCACGACGACGTCACCTCTGCGAGATCCTCCTGGCCGAGCGCCATGGGGATCGATGCGGCGAGCCGGCTCCACTCCTCGGCCGACAGCTCGACATACCGGTTCGGCAGGTCGGCGGCCACGTCGGCGCAGGGTAGGCCGGCGTCTGGCGGGCCAGCGGGCAGGATGCATGTCATGTCCAGCCCGGCCCCGGCCTCTGCATCCGCCACCTTCGCCATCGGCGGTGACATCACGGTGCACCGCCTCGGGTTCGGGGCATGCGCATCGTCGGAGACGGAGTGTGGGGCGACCCGCCCGACCGGGAGGAGGCCAAGAGGGTCCTGCGGTCGTCGACGAGGTGGCCACCGCCCACGGCGTGGCCCCCTCCCAGGTGGCGCTGGCGTGGCTCCTGGCCCGCTCGCCGACCATGCTGCCGATCCCCGGCACCGGCTCGGTGACCCACCTTGAGGAGAACGCGACGGCCGCAACCCTCGAGCTCGCCCCGGGCGAGCTGGTCGCGATCGCCGCCGCCACCTCTCGGGGCTGAGAGCGTGGGGTATGGGCTCGTGGTCGGCCTGGACGAGACCCCGCAGTAGCGTCGCGACGCATGCCCGAGGCCGTCATCGTCGCTGCGACCCGCACCCCGATCGGGCGGGCCTTCAAGGGCTCGCTCACCGAGCAGCGGCCCGACGACCTGGCCGCCCTCGTCGTGCGGGCGGCCCTGGCCAAGGTGCCCGAGGTCGACCCGGCCACCGTCGAGGACCTCCTGCTCGGCTGCGGCCTCCCTGGGGGCGAGCAGGGCTTCAACATGGCTCGGGTGGTGGCAGTCCTGGCCGGGATGGAGGGCGTCCCCGGCGCCACCATCACCCGCTACTGCGCCTCGTCGCTGCAGACCCTGCGCATGGCCATGCACGCCATCCGGGCCGGTGAGGGCGACGTGTTCGTCGCCGCCGGGGTCGAGACCGTCAGCCGCTTCGCCGCCGGCACCAGCGATATCCCGACGGCAAAGAACCCGGTCTTCGCCGAGGCGGGCCAGCGATCACTGGAACGTTCCGGTGGCGGGTCGGCCTGGACGGCGCACGACCCCCCTGACATCTACATCGACATGGGCCAGACCGCCGAGAACGTTGCCGAGGTCGAGGGCATCGGCCGCGCCGAGATGGACGAGTACGCCGCCCTCTCCCAGAACCGGGCGGTGGCCAGCCAACAGAGCGGGTTCTTCGCCCGGGAGATCACCCCCGTCGAGCGGGCCGACGGGTCGGTGGTGGCCAACGACGACGGCCCCCGGCCCGGCACCTCCGTCGAGCGGCTGGCCCAGCTGAAGCCGGTCTTCCGACCCGACGGCAAGGTCACCGCCGGCAACGCCTGCCCGCTCAACGACGGCGCCGCCGCCCTGGTGGTGATGAGCGACACCCGGGCCCGCGAGCTCGGCGTCACCCCCATCGCCCGCATCGTCGCCTCCGGCGTCAGCGCCCTTGACCCCGAGATCATGGGCCTCGGCCCGATCGAGGCCTCCCGTCAGGCGCTCGGTCGGGCCGGGATGACCATGGCCGACATCGACCTCGTCGAGCTGAACGAGGCCTTCGCCGCCCAGGTCATCCCCTCGGCTCGCGCCCTCGGGGTCGAGTGGGACAAGCTCAACGTCATGGGCGGCGCCATCGCCCTCGGCCACCCGTTCGGCATGACCGGGGCCCGGATCATGACCACGCTCCTCAACGCTCTCGAGCACCACGACCTCCAGATCGGTCTCGAGACGATGTGCGTGGGCGGAGGCCAGGGCATGGCCATGATCGTGGAGCGCACGTCGTGAGCCGTTTCGTCGCCACCATCACGATGGTGGCGATCATCGCGACTGGTTGCTCCTCCGGCTCCGGCAGCACCTCACGGTCCACGCAGCCACCCCCCACGGAAACGGCGCCGTCCACCATGACGAAGACGACCAAGGCCACCACCGTCGAGACGAAGGCCTTCTCGCTGGCTGTGCCGGAAGGGGTGGTGAACGAGTCGAAGAGGAGCGAGGAAGAGGGGAGCATCCTCCTCAACTACCGCAGACCCTATGGAGCGGTGAAGCTCGAGGTCTTCCTGTCGGAGCTGGACCTCGGGAACGCCACGGTCACCCGCAAGGGCAAGGTCGTCCAGGCCGACGTGATGGTCGACGGGCGTCCCACCACCCGCATTGACGTCGACCTCTCCGACGTCATCAGAGGTCCCTCGGCCAAGGATCTGCTCCGCTACACCATCGATTTCGAGAAGATCCCACAGCCCTCCGAGCAGAGGCACACGGTGTTTTCGATCGCCCTGCTGAGCAAGCAGGACGTTGCGGCAGCCGATGTCGCGGTCTTCAAGGCCGAAGCCCAGGAGATGATCGACAGCCTGGCCATCAAGTGACCTCGCAGCAGCCCGGTCGACAGGCTGCCTCGAGGTCAGGCACAGCCCCCGCGGTGGCGGCATCGGCGACGAGGTCAACGACCATGGCGACGAAGCGGGGGTCGGTGCCGGCGGTGGGGGAGCGGCGGAAGGCCAGGCCCAGCTCGGCGGCCGTGGCCTTGGCCTGGGTGTCGAGGTCGTAGAGCACCTCCATGTGGTCGGAGGTGAAGCCGATGGGGCACACAGCCACGCCGGGCACGCCCTCGGCGGCCAGCGCCCGGAGGTGGTCGCTGACGTCAGGGCCCAGCCAAGGCTGGTGGGGCGGGCCGCTGCGGGACTGGAAGACCAGGTCGTGCCGGCCGGCGCCGACCCGCTCGGCCACCCGGCGGCTGGCCTCGGTGAGCTGGGCCACGTAGCCGCCGCCGACCTGGGGCGCCTCGGCCTGGGCCGCGGGCACGCTGTGGGCCGAGAAGGCCACGGCGCTGCCGGGCGGCAGGTCGGCCAGGGCGGCGGCCAGGCCGTCGGTCAGGGGGCCGAGGAACCCCGGGTGGTCCCAGTAGTGGGGCAGCTTGGTGACCAGCGGGGCCTGGGGCCCCACTTCGGCCTGGGCCTCGGCCATAGCCACCCGGTAGGCCCGGCACGACGACGGTCCGGCGTAGGCCGATGTGCAGAAGGCCAGGGCGTGGCGGCGTCCGTCGGCCGCCATCTGGCCTAGCACCTCGGCCAGGAAGGGGTGCCAGTGGCGGTTGCCCCAGGACACCGGCAGCTCGAGCACGTCCTCCAGGGCGGCAACGAGCGCCCGGTTCTGGTCGTTGATGGGGCTGCGGCCCCCGAAGCGGTCGTACTGCCGGGCCACCTGCTCGAGGCGGGCCCGGGGCACCCCCCGTCCGGCCACCACGTGCTCGAGGAAGGGCACCACGTCCTCGGGGCCCTCGGGCCCGCCGAAGGAGACCACCAGGACGGAGTCGGCGGGGGGCGCGGGGTCCACGGGTAACATCGTGGTTGACCGGACGGCGGAGTAGGAACAGGCCATGGCCCTCGACCCCGCCGCCCTGCCCCCCGAGGCCCTCGCCTTCCTCGACGAGCGCCACCTGGCCACCCTCACCACCCTCCGCCCCGACGGGAGCCCCCACGTGGTGGCCATCGCGTTCACCTGGGATGCCGGCGCCGGGCTGGCCCGGGTCATCACGGGGGCGACCAGCCGCAAGGCCCGCAACGTGGCGGCGGGGGGCACCCGGGCCGTGGTGGCCCAGGTCGACGGGGCCCGGTGGCTGGCGCTCGAGGGCGCGGCCCGCGTGGTCACCGAGCCGGCCGCGGTGCTGGAGGGCGAGCGCCGCTACGCCCTGCGCTATCGCCAGCCCCAGGCCAATCCGGACCGGGCCGTGATCGAGATCGAGGTCGACCGGGTCCTGGGCCGGGGCTGACCGGTTCCCTCTGAGGAGCCAGCGGGCCACAAGCGGGGCTCCAGCTCCTCAGAGGCGCTGGTGAGGTCAGATGTGGCGCCGTGGGCGACTCAGAGGAGCTGGCGCAGCGGGATCGGCCTTCCAGCTCCTCAGAGGGGGCGGGGCGGTTGGCTAGGGTCAGGCCACCGTGGGTTCGATCCGGGCGCTGCGGGGCGCCACGACGTGCGACATCGACGAGTCCGAGCACATCACCGAGCGGGTGGTGGCGCTCCTCGAGCGGGTCCTCGAGCGCAACGACGTGGACAAGGACGACCTGGTGTCGATCCTGTTCACCGCCACCGATGACCTCCACTCGATGTTCCCCGCCGCCGCCGCCCGCACCATGGGCCTGGGGGACGTGCCGCTGATCTGCGCCCGCGAGCTCGACATCGAGGGCGGGACGGCGCGCTGCATCCGGGTCCTGCTGCACCTGAGCACCACCAAGCCCCGAAGTGAGCTGCACCACGTGTACCTGGAGGGGGCCAGGGCCCTGCGCGATGACCTCCCCGAGTAGCGCCACGGCGCGTCGGGCCGGCGTGGTGGGATGCGGCCTGATCGGCGGGTCGATCGCCCACGGGCTGCGGGCCGCGGGTTGGCACGTGACCGGTGACGACGCCGACCCGGCCCGGGCGGAGAGGGCAAGCGCTCTGGGCGCACTGGACGCAATCGGCTTCGACCCGCTCGCTGAGATCACCTTCCTGTCCACCCCGGTGCACGCCTTGCCCGGCGTGGCGGTCGCCGTACTCGAGGCCACCGCCGTCTACGGCGGGGTGGTCACCGACGTCGGCTCGGTGAAGCGCTCGGTGGTCGAGGCCGTCGACGACCCCCGCTTCGTCGGCGGCCACCCGATGGCCGGTTCGGAGCAGGAGGGGGTGGAGGGCGCCCACGCCGCGATGTTCGAGGGCGCCACCTGGGTGCTGACCCCTGCGGCCGGCACGGACCCGGCTGCCTTCGCTTTGGTCCGCTCGGTGGTCGCCTCCCTCGGCGCCGACGTCGTCGCCGTGGCCCCCGACCGCCACGACGAGCTGGTGGCCCTGGTGTCCCACGTCCCCCACCTGACGGCGGCGGCGCTCATGGGCCTGGCCGCCGAGGCCGCCACCGAGCATGCCACCCTGCTGCGCCTGGCGGCCGGGGGCTTCCGCGACATGACCCGCATCGCCGCCGGTCACCCCGGGATCTGGCTCGACATCTGCGCCGAGAACCGGGAGGCCATCGTCGCCACCCTTGACCGGCTCGTTTCGGCCCTGTCGTCCCTGCGTGGCGTGGTCGCCGACGGCGACCGCCCGGCCCTCCTGGCCTCCCTCGAGGACGCCCGGGCCGCCCGGGTCAACCTGCCGGCCCGAGCCGCCGGGCGCCCTGCGGACGTGGCCGAGGTGCGGGTCCCGGTCCCCGACCGCACCGGCGTGCTGGCCGAGGTCACCACCCTCCTCGGCGAGCTGGGTGTCGACATCTACGACCTGGAGATCGCCCACTCGGCCGAGGGCGACCGTGGCGTGCTCCTGCTGCTGGTGGCCACCACCCAGGCCAATGTCGCCCGCGGCGCCCTCTTCGCCCGCGGCTACCGCCCCGCCGTCCGGATGCTCGACCCATGAGCGACTGGGCGGCCGCCTCTGCCTGGACTGAGGGGAGGGGCCCGGCACGGGAGGGCCCCCGAGGGAAGGCAGAGGCATGAGGCCGTCCAGGGAGCGACCAGACTGGCAGAGATGAGCTCGTTGGTGATCCAAGGGAGCACCGGCCCCCTGCGCGGTCGGCTGCGGGTGCCAGGGGACAAGAGCATCTCGCACCGAGCCCTCCTCCTGGCCGCCCTGGCCGAGGGCTCCAGCACCATCACCGGGCTGTCGAACGGCGACGACGTGGCGGCCACCGCCGCCGCGGTGGAGGCCATGGGGGCCCGGATCGAGGGCGAGGTGGTGCACGGCGGCCGCACCACGCTGCACGAGCCGGAGCAGATGATCGACATCGGCAACTCGGGCACCGGCATCCGCCTCCTCGCCGGGTTCTGCTCCGCTCTGCCCTGGCTGAGCGTCCTGCAGGGGGATGCCTCGATCGGCCGCCGGCCCATGGACCGGGTCGTTGCGCCCCTCCGCCGGATGGGGGCCCGGATCGACGGGCGGGACGGGGGCGGGTACACGCCGCTGGTGGTGCGGGGCGGCCACCTCCACGGCATCGACCTCGACCTCGAGGTGCCCAGCGCCCAGGTCAAGGGGGCCGTGCTGCTGGCCGGGCTGGCCGCCGACGGCGAGACCGTGGTGCGTGAACGGGTGGCGACGAGGGCGCACAGCGAGGAGATGCTGGCGGCCTGCGGCGCCGACCTCACGGTCTCGGGCGACGGTCTCACCACCACCCTGCGCCCCTCGGCGCTGGAGCCCTTCGAGCTCGACGTGCCCGGTGACCCCAGCCAGGCTGCCTTCTGGCTGGTGGCCGCCTGCCTCGTCCCGGGCAGCG
>JBBPYZ010000104.1:0-31148 GCA_038199465.1 Acidimicrobiales bacterium
CCTGTTCGACATGATCGAGCCGTTCGCCGACTACGCCTTCAACAAGAGCCACTCGGTCGGCTACGGCTTCGTGGCCTACCAGACGGCCTGGCTGAAGGCGAACTACCCGGTGCAGTACTTCGCCGCCCTGCTCACCTCGGTGAAGGACGACAAGGACAAGACGGCGGTGTACCTGTCGGAGTGCCGCACGATGGGCATCGAGGTGGAGGTGCCCGACGTGAACGCCTCGGCCTCCGACTTCGTGGCCGACGTCGACCGGGCCACCGTCGACTCGGTGGTGGCAGGCGGAACCGGCACCATCCCCTTTGGGCTGTCGGCCATCCGCAACGTGGGCGAGGGGCTGACGGCCAAGGTGGTCGAGGAGCGCGAACGGGGCGGTCCCTTCGGCGACTTCTACGATTTCTGCCAGCGGGTCGACCCCCTGGCCCTCAACAAGCGCACCATCGAGTCGCTCATCAAGGCGGGGGCCTTTGACAAGGTGGGTCATCCCCGCAAGGGCCTCCTCCAGGTCTTCGAGCAGGTGGTCGACCGCACGCTGCAGCAGCGCAAGGAGGCCGACCAGGGCATCATGAGCCTGTTCGGCGACCTCGACGGGACGGGCAGCGGCTTCGACGACACCAAGGTGCCGATCCCCGACGTCGAGTTCGACAAGAAGGAGCGGCTGGCGCACGAGAAGGAGATGCTGGGCCTCTACCTGTCCGACCACCCCCTGCTCGGCTGCGAGGGGGCGCTGAAGCGAGCAACCGACTGCACCATCGCCGAGCTGCGCGAGCCGCCGCCGGTCGAGGGTGGGGGCGGCGCCTGGGGCGGCCGGGGAGCCGACAGCCGCTGGGTCGGCGGGGTGGTCACCGGGCTGGCCCGCAAGTTCACCCGCAAGGGAGAGCAGATGGCCACCTTCTGCCTCGAGGATCTGCAGTCGGCCATCCAGGTCCTGGTCTTCCCCCGCACCATGCTCGAGGTCGGCCACCTCCTGGTCGACGACGCCGTCGTCTGCGTCAAGGGCCGCCTCGACACCCGGGACGACGAGCCCTCGATGATCTGCCTCGAGGTACGGGTCCCCGACCTGGTGCTCGACGGCGGACCGCCGCTGCGCCTCCGGGTGCCCGCGGGCCAGCTCAGCGAGGACGCCGTCGAGCGGCTCAAGGGGCTGCTGGCGGAGCACCCGGGCGACTCGGCTGTGTTCCTGCACCTCGACGCCCTGGTGCTGCGCCTGCCGCCCGCCTTCGCCGTCGACCTGAGCGGCCCGCTCCTCGGCGAGCTGCGGGTCCTGTTCGGGGTTGACTGCCTGGTGTAGCCGCAGCCCCGACGACGGGCCGGCGCCGCGTCTATCATCGTACGGGCATCAACACAAGGAGCGACACCGCAACGATGGCGATCGAGGTCGAGACCAAGGACTGCACCGCCCTCTCCGACGGGGAGCTGTCAGAGATGGCCGACATCTGCGTGGGTGGTCCGGCCGGCTACGACATCGGGCTGCTGTCAAAGGCGCGCGAGGAGTGGGTGCTGATCACCCAGGCCCGCGACGGCGGCAAGCTCGGTGGCTTCGGGTTCTGCACGCTCGAGCGCATCGGCGGCACGCCGTCGTGCCTGTGGGGGCTGGCGTCGTTCAAGCGCACGGCCAAGCGCGACACGGTGCTGCGGGCCATCATCGGCGACCAGTACCGGCGGGCCGTGCTGGCCTTCCCCGACGAGGACGTCCTGGTTGGCACCCGGATGATCGACCCGTCGGCCTTCGTCGCCTTCAAGGGCCTCGAGGACATCTGCCCCCGGCCGGGCCACAAGCTGTCGGGCGAGGAGCGGGCCTGGAGCCGTCGGCTGGCCAAGCGGTTCGCCGCCGAGGGCCGCATCGACGACCGTTCCTTCACCATCGCCGGCAACGGCTCGCCGGTCGGGGTGTTCGACTACGAGGCGGCCAAGCCCGGCGCGGTGGGCGATGACGTGGCCGCCTTCTTCAGCGCCCTCGACCGTGAGCGGGGAGACATCCTCGTCGCCTTCGGCTGGGCCATGGCCGAGCCGTTGGCCGCCAAGCACGGTCCGCGCTGAGCCGTTCGCAGGCTCTGAGCCGGTGAAGCTGGGGGTTGTCCTCGGTGCTGGCGGCACGGTGGGTCTGGCCTATGAGGCCGGTGTGCTGATGGCCCTGAAGGAGCTGGGCGGTGTTGACGCGGCCGAGGCCGACCTGCTGGTGGGGACCTCCGCGGGCTCGATCGTCGCCGCCCACCTGCGGAGCGGGTGGAGCGTGGAGGACCTGTGGCGCTCGGCCCGGGGGGAGCAGCCCAACCTGCTCGGCGCCACCGAGGAGGAGGCGGCCCGCCGCCGCGACGAGCTGCTGCCCCCGGCGTTCGGCTCGCCCCTCGACGCCCTCCTGCGGGTGGTGGGCTCGGGCTGGATCCTGGGGCGCTCGCTGGTGCGCTGGCCCATGCCTCACTTGCCCGGGCTCACCTGGGTGCTGCCCAGCGGCATGCTGAAGATGTCGGAGTCCGACGACCTGTTCGCCCGCAACCTGTCCGAGACCTGGCCCGAACGCGACGTGCACCTGGCCGCGGTGGACACCGTCAGCGGTCGCCGGGTGGTCTTCGGCCGTCAGGGGGCGCCCCGGGCCACGCTGCACCAGGCGGTGCTGGCCTCGTGTGCGGTGCCCGGGGTCTTCGCCCCGGTCCGCATCGGCCAGCAGGTGCTGGTCGACGGCGGGATCCACTCCACCTCGCACCTCGACCTGGCCGTCAAGGCCGGGTGCGACCTGGTCATCGCCGTGGCCCCGATGGCTTACACGCCTGACGACCCGCCGGACCTCGTCCACCAGCTCGTTCGTCGGATGCCGACCCGCTGGCTGGCCAACGAGGCCGCCGACGCCAAGGCCAGTGACGTGGAGGTCCTGCTCGTGCGCCCCACGGCGGCCGAGGTGGGCTTGCACGGCTTCAACTTCCTGCGGCGGGACCGCTGGGCCGAGATCGCCGAGGTCGCCTACCAGTCGATGGCCACCGCCCTCGCCACCGACCGCTTCCGCTCCGTCCTCGGCTCCGGCCCGACGCGCCGTCGGGACGGGCGCAGGCGCCGACGGGCCTGACCATCCCCCATCCGGCCACGCTCCGCGGCGAGGATGGAGGGCGTCCAACCAAGAAGGAGTCGCCGTGCCGGCCAAGTTCCAGCTGAAGAAGGGCAGCACCGGGAAGTTCCGGTTCACGCTGCTGTCGACCAACGGTCAGGTCGTGGCCACCAGCCAGACCTACGAGCGCAAGGCCACGGCCATGGCCGGGATCCGCTCGGCGCAGAAGATCGCCGGCACGGCCGAGGTTGAGGACACCACCACCAAGCAGTGGGCCGACGCCGCCGCCACCGCCAAGGCGGCAAAGAAGACGGCAAAGAAGGCCCCGGCCAAGGCGTCCGGCTCGGCGAAGAAGGTGGTGACCAAACCAGCCAAGGCTCCCGCTCCGAAGAAGAGGGCCGGCGCCTCCTCGGGCTCGCCCAGGAAGTCTGTCGCCGCCACCGCCACCCGCCCGGTGCGCAAGTCCCCGCCGCCGATCACCACCGCGCCGAAGAACCTCACGCCCAAGCTCTAACCTGATCGGCGTGCGGCGGCGGAGGTGAGCCGAGGCCCGGTGGCCCAGGCCCTGGTGCGCCACGTCGGGCCTGACGGCAGCTCTTCGGCGCCGGACGACCTGGTCGTCGAGGAGCCGCTCGAGATCCGCCTCGACGGTCATCCGGTGGCCACCACCATGCGTTCGCCCGGCCATGACTTCGAGCTGGCCGCCGGCTTCTGCCTGGCCGACGGCCTGCTCGGTGGGGAGGCGGTCACCGGCGTGCGCTACTGCGACGGTCCGTGCGGGCCGGGGGCCACCACCTACAACACCGTCGACGTGCGCACCGGCGGCCGGGCCCCGGTGCCCGCCCCCCGCCTCGGGGTGGTGTCGTCGTCGTGCGGGGCCTGCGGGTCGACGGCCATCGACGACCTGTGCCTGCGCCTGGCCCCGGTCGACCCGCTCGGCCCCCTCGACCCGGCGCTGGTGGCCAAGGTGGTGGCCGCCGCTGGTCTCGCCGCGCCGGTGTTCGCCCGCACCGGCGCGGCCCACGCGGCCGCCGCCTTCTCGCTGGCCACCGGTGCGCTCGAGGTGCTGCGTGAGGACATCGGCCGCCACAACGCGCTTGACAAGGTGAACGGCCGGCTGCTGCTCGACGGCCGCCTCCCGGCCGACGGCCTGGGCCTGTACGTGAGCGGCCGGGCCAGCTTCGAGCTGGTGCAAAAGGCGTGGGCCGGCGGCTTCCGGTTGCTGATCGCCGTCAGCGGCCCGAGCGCCCTGGCCGTGCGCACCGCCCGGGCCGCCGGCCTCACCCTGGTCGGCTTCGCCCGCGGCTCGCGCATGAACCTGTACGCCCCTGCGCCGCTCTCCGAGGGGTGAGCGCCGTCTCGTCTTCGGATCTGCTGGAGCCACGGTGGTAGCCGAGGACGAGCACCGAAACCATGTCGCCGCTCGACCGGACGGGCTCGTCCTGGCTGGCGGTCGCGGTGACCGCTTCGGCCGGCCCAAGGCGACGGTGATGCTCGACGGCCTGACCCTGGTCGAGCGGGCCGTCGCCGCCCTCGTCCCCCACTGTGGCCGCGTGCTTGTGGTCGGGCGACCCGACGTGCCGCTACCGGTCGCCTCGATCGACGACTGGCCGGGACCCGACTGCCCGCTCAACGCCCTGGCCACCGGCCTCTCCGCCCTCGACGCCGACGAGGTGCTGGTGCTGGCCTGCGACCTGCCCGGTGCGGGGCCGGTGCTCTCCCGCCTGGTCGTCGCCCCTTCGGTGGCCGGAGACCCGGACGGTCGCGTCCAGCCCCTCTGCGCCCGCTACCCGCGCGTGGTCACCCTGGCTGCGGCCTGTCGGCTGCTGGCCGAGGGCAACCGGCGCCTCATGCCCCTCCTCGAGCTGCTCGCGCCCTGGTCGGTGCCGGTCCCGGTGGTCCCCGCCACCGCCGCCGAGCTGCTCAACGTGACGTTCCCCGGCGACCTGCCGGCCCGATGAACGAGGATTGAACATCGAGCAAGATCCTCGGCCCTGCCGGTGGGGGAGCTGCTGACGACCTAGGAGTCTGCTGAAGGAGAGCGAGGCACCTGTCCTCGCACGGGCCTGACCTGCGACGGCGCCAGGGTTCGCGGCAGCCGAGCCGAGTGCTTCAGCAGCTCCTAACGGTGCCGAGGGGTCGAGCCCTGCGGCGTGGCCGCGGCGGCGAGCCGCGCACCGAGGTGGGCCCGGATGGTCGCCCACTCCTCAGCCGGGAGGGGCGGCAGCACCTCCATCCACGTCGAGAGGAACATGCCCCGCAGCTGCATCATCCCCCGGGGTCTGGCGACTACCAAGACGTGGAGGTGGGCGCCACCGTCGCCCCACTTGTACACGTGCACCCGACCGACACCGTCGATGCTCGCCAGCGCCCGTTCCATCCGGACCAGCAGCACGCCCATCTCGCCCCCCTGCGGTTCGGTGAGGTCGGCGAAGTCGATGTGGTCCCGGGAGTGCAGCACGAGGTTGGGGACCGAACCCGGTGTTGGGGACATGCTGATCCTCCACCGCGAGCCGGCCCACACGAACTGGTCGTCGGGCCGGGCACAGACCGTGCAGGAGTCGGCGTCATCGTCCCGCCGCGGTGGCTCGGGCAGCACGGGGTCGTTCAGGGCCCTGACCCGCAAGCCCTCGGTCTCGAACGGGAAGATCGGCCAGTGGGCCACACGGGGCAAGGCCGATCTGCCATCCCGACCGGTGGCGGCACGGGTCCGAGCGGTGATGACGAACGGATCGATGCTCGGCACCCCGTCGCTGGGGTCCGTCGAACCATCCATCAGAGGACGCCGGTGACGACCTTGTAGCAGTGGCCCTCGACCGGGGCGGTGAGGGCCACCACGATCCGGGAGGCCTCGCGGGGTAGCGGGGTGTCGCGGTGCACCGTCATCGGCAGGTCGTGGAGAAGGGTGCGCCACATGAACCGGCACCGCAGGAGGCCCTCGTCGTCGATGCCCACCGCGGCTCGGGCGGGGATGACGGCGACCGATGGCCGGCTCCCGTCAAGCTCCCAGAAGGGGATGGCCGGGCCGGCGAAGCCGAGGACGTGGGTCCACTCGGGGTGGAGGACGGGCCGCAGCCACTTCTCGGCCCGGCGAGGGGTGAGGTGGTGCAGCGGGAGGGGCACGCCGGCCAGGGCGACGAACTCGGGCTGGGTGCGGTCGAACGGCCCGTCGTTCTCGGCCAGGCTGACGCTGACGACGTCGTAGGGCCGAAGGGTCAGGCCCTCGAGCAGCTCGGTGCTGCGCCGCACGATCGCCCCCGAGGCCTGGTCGACCGCGGCCAGGCCGAGCGGCGAGACGCTCAGCACCACCAGCGTCAGCTCCACGCCCGCCTCCACCGTCCGACAGGGCCGCTCCACCAAGGTGCGCACGGACCCCATCGTCGCTTCCTGAGGGCCGCAGGTGGTGGATGCCAGGTGTGGATCTCCAGATGATGCCCGAGCCTGGTCTCGAAGGTAGGTCCCGGGGCTGAGCGGTGCTCAGCCGATCAGGGCCTTCAGCTCCTCGGGGGTGGCCACCGGGCGCTCGCAAGCGTAGGCCCGGCAGAGGTAGGCGACGCCCTCCTCGTCCCGGCCCTGCCACAGCGGGCCCGGGAAGCGCTCGCCCCACGCCACCACCCGGCCGGGGCGGAAGGGCCGGGCGGCGGCGGCCACCAGGTCGGGGCGCTGGCCGGTCACCACGATCTCGGTGGGGCCTTCGACGAAGGAGGCCAGCACGTCGAGCCCGCCGGTCACCGCAGTGGGGGCGCCGGCCAGCAACGGCGCCATGGCCTCGAGGATCCGCCGGGCGGCGTCAGTCCAGCGGACCTCGCCCGTGAGGGCGCCGAGGCGCAGCAGGGCGGCGGCGCTCACGCTGTTGGCCGACGGCGTGGCCCCGTCCGAGACGTCCTTCTGGCGGGCCAGCAGCTGCTCGCCGTCGGAGGCGACGGTGAAGATCCCGCCGTCCTCGGCGTCCTCGAAGAAGGTGAGGATCTGGCCGGCGGCGTCGCCGGCCCGGGCCAGCCACACCGCCGTTCCGGTGGCCTCGGCCAGGCGGGTGCACGCCTCGACCACCCATGCCAGGTCGCTGGCCACGGCCAGGTGGCGGGCGCCGCCGACCCGCTGCCACGACCGCAGCCACCGGCCGTCGGGGCGGCGCAGGGCGTCGTGGAGGAAGCTCATGGTCCGCTCGGCCGACGCCACCCACCGAGGCCGGCCGAGGACCAGGCCGGCCTCGGCCAGCCCCGCCGCCCACATGGCGTTCCACTCGGTCAGTACCTTGTCGTCGAGGCCGGGGCGCACCCGGTGGCCGCGGTGCTCGAGCAGCTTCACCCGGGCCGCCTCGACCTCTGGCGGGCGCAGCAGGTCGCCCCGCTCCGGGCGCCACAGGATGTTGGTGCCCTCCCAGTTCCCCTCGAGGGAGGCGCCGTACCAGGTCACGGCCGCCTCACCGCCGACCCGGCCCAGCTCCTCGACCGACCACACGTAGAAGCTGCCCTCCACGCCCTCGGAGTCGGCGTCCTCCGCCGAGGAGATGCCCCCCTCGGACTGGGCCAGGTCCCGCTCGACGTAGCCCACCACCTCCTCGCACACCTGGCGCCAGCTCTCCGCCCCGTACAGCTGCCAGCCGTGCAAGAAGGCCCGCAGCAGCCCGGCCTGGTCGTAGAGCATCTTCTCGAAGTGGGGGACGAGCCACCGGCGGTCGGTGGCGTAGCGGGCGAACCCGCCGCCGAGGTGGTCGTAGATGCCGCCGGAGGCCATGGCATCGAGCGTGGTGCGGACCACGACCTCGAGCTTCCCCCCGGGCCACGGCGACGCCACCCCGGCGTGTCCCGAATCCCCCTCGTTTCGCCCCTGCCGGGCCGCCCCCCGCAGCGCCAGCTCGATCCACGACGGCTGGGGGAACTTGGGGGCCTGACCGAACCCACCGTGCTCAGCGTCAAAGGCGGCCGCCACCGCAGCCAGGCCGGCATCGACCACGGCCTGGTCGTCGACATCGCTCTGCGGGAGCCGCAGGGCCAGGCGGGCCAGGCTGGAACGCTCCACCACGGCGTCGCGCAGCTGGTCGGCCTGCTCCTCCAGCGTCGGCCGCTGGTCCGCCCAGGCCTGGGCCACGGCCCGGCAGACGTCGACAAAGGCGGGGCGGCCGTGCACCCGCTCCTTCGGAAAGTAGGTGCCGGCCAGGAACGGCCGTCCGTCCGGGGTGCACCACACGGTCATGGGCCAGCCTCCGGCGCCGCTCACGGCGGTGACGGCGTCCATGTAGACGGCGTCGACGTCGGGCCGCTCCTCCCGGTCCACCTTCACGCAGACGAAGAGGTCGTTCACCACCGCGGCGGTGGCCTCGTCCTCGAAGGATTCATGAGCCATCACGTGGCACCAGTGGCAGGCCGAGTACCCGACCGACAGCAGGACGGGCACGTCGCGGCGGGCGGCCTCGGCAAAGGCTTCGGCCCCCCACGGCCACCAGTCGACCGGGTTGTCGGCGTGCTGGCGCAGGTACGGGCTGGACTCGTGCGCCAGCCTGTTCATGCGCTCACCGCGACACCAGCTTGCAGAAGGTGCTGTCCTCGCCGCCGGCCTTGTGCTCCTGGTACAGCAGGACCAGCCCCTTTTCCTCGAACATCTCGACCCACTCGTGGCAGGAGATGTGCTCCAGGTCGTCGGCGCTGGCGCCGCCGCGGACCGTGGCCGGCGTCGCGTTGTGGCGTTCCATGCAGTCCTTGATCCGGCTGTGGTCGGGTGAGCATCTCGGTCTCTGAGGCCATTGGTGATCTCCCGTCGCTGTGAGCAGGCCGCTGCTCCATGGTCCTACCCGCCGGGGTGGGGGGCGACGCTCCCGGACGGTGCCCGCTGCTTCATCAGCGGGAGCAGGGCTCCTGGCCGACGAGGCGAAGCGGTCCGGCTGCACGAACCTCGCCGGCACCCGGCCGTGCCGAGGGACCAGACTGTCCCGATGGAGCGGCCGGGGTGATCGGCGGCGAGATCGTGGTCCTGATCGTCGACGACGAGCCCGAGGTCCGAGCCCTCGCCCGCGTGGTGCTGGAGGTGAGCGGCCACCCGGTCCGGGTGGTGGAGGCGGCCGACGGCCCGGCGGCGCTCGCCGCCGCCCAGGCCGAACGCCCCGATCTCGCCGTGGTCGACCAGATGATGCCCGGCCAGGACGGCCTCGCTGTCGTCGCCGCCCTCACCGCCCTCCACCCCGACCTCCCCGTCGCCCTCTGCTCAGCGGCGATGGACGCCCGACTCGCCAACCGAGCCGAAGGCCTCGGCATCCGCTGGTTCCTCCAAAAGCACGAGCTCGTCCGCCTCCCCGACCTTCTGGATGAGCTCGCCGAAAGCTGACGCCGAGCGGCGGCCTGGGGATTCGTCGACAGAGCAGCGTGGGGTTGGCGAGCCGGGTCGGCCAGCCGTCCCCTCTGAGGAACCAGGAGGCCACTTGCGGGGCCTGGGTTCCTCAGAGTCATGGGGGCCGTCAGAAACGACCCCCTCAGCTCCTAAGAGGAACTGCTGCCCCGATTCTGGCCTTCCAGCTCCTCAAAGGGGACGGGTTTGGGGTGCTCGACCGCTGCAGCCCGTTGGGGTCGTACCGACGATGTGTGAGGTTCCTGCGGTCTTGTGGGGGGCGTATCCTGTCGTCATGGCCACGCACCTGCAGCGGGACGTCGACCTGATGGAGGTCGTGGAACGAGCCCGGCGCCAGGCCGAGCGATCCGGCGAGCTGCTCGCAACGCCCTCCGGTGGCATCAGCGACTCCATCGATCCTGAGGCGAGAGCGGCGATGGCCCGCTGGGCTGCCGCCGGCGGCTACGAGCGAGCCCTCGTCGCGGTCACCGCCGACGACCCTGACCTCGCCGATCAGTAGCACAGACGGTGCCGGTCGTCATTGATGACCATCTCCTTTTGACAGCTCTCGCTGGGACCGAGCCTGCCGCCCTTCAAGAGGCGATGATCAGCCAGGCTGTCTACACAACCGGCTGCTGGTACTACCGCTTGGCCCGGGCCTCGGCATCGGGCGCTGGGGCGGGCTCGCTATCCGGCGAGTTCGCCGCTCTCGACCCAGACCCGCCGATCCCAAGCGCAGGCTTCGCTGGAGCGCCTTCCCGATGCCATCGGCCTCATCAGCTCGCGAACGGTTGTGCCCGTGATGGCCGCGCTACTGGTCAAGCGTCAGGTCAACATGCTCACGGCCGAGGCGCTCGCAGTCGCCCTGGTGACCGGTGGACGGCTCTTCGTCAGCGTTGAGTCACAGCTCCTGGCCACCGGAGCCGACGACCTCAGGCTCTCGTACCTCGTTCTGGGGTGAGCCACATGCCACGGTGCTCCTGGCAGGGTCGTGCTGACGATGTGTGAGGTTGCCTGGCTCGCTCTGTCGAGGGTGTGGCTGGGGGTCCTTCATCGACGAAGGTGCGAGCCTGCCTGGCCGTATCGGGGCGCCGACGACGATATGCTGGCATACTATGAAGCGGACGACGGTCAAGCTGCCCGACGAGTTGGATGCTCGGTTGCGCCATGAGGCTGAGCGTCGCGGATCGACTGTGAGCGAGTTGACCCGCGAAGCGATCGAACATCACCTGGCGAGCCCGAATGGACGCCGACGGCTCCTCGCCGCCGGGGCGGGCCGCAGCGGACGATCCGACGTATCCGAGCGGATCGAGGAGATCCTCGCCAGTGAGGTCGGACGATCGCTCTGATCGTCGATGCCGGTCCGCTCTACGCCTACGTCGATGCCGACGACGCCCACCATGCTGCTTGCCTCGAGTTGCTGGAGACCTATCCCGGCCCTTTGCTCGTCCCCACCCTCGTCATCACCGAGGTTGACTACCTGCTCTCGACCCGCCTCGGCGTCACCGCCGAGGTTCGCTTCCTGGGTGATCTCGCAGCAGGGAACCTGATTGCCGAGCCGGTGATGGCGGGCGATTGGCTCCGTGTCGCCGAGCTGGTGCACCAGTACCGGGACCTTGGCATCGGTGCGGCAGACGCATCCGTCGTGGCAGCAGCCGAGCGACTAGGAATCGTCGATGTCGCGACAACGGATCGTCGACACTTCAATGTCCTCAGGCCACGGCACGCCGAAGCCTTCAACCTCCTGCCCTGAAGCCTGGTCGGGCCGCCCAGTCGGTGCTTGACAGGGACGTACCGACGATGTCTGAGGCAAGCAGGACGATCAGGTGCGGTGCTTGGCAACATCGCCCGGCGGCTCGAGTCCGGCGGTTCCTTCGTCCTCGAGTGCTTCGTGCCAGACCTAACCCGGTTCGACCGTGGCCAGCGGGTGAGCGCCACCACCGTGGAGCTCAACCAGGTGCGCCTCGATGTCTCACGCCATCGGCGCGCCCAGCACGCGCCTGCTGGGGGTGGCTGGCTAGGCGCTGAGCCCAGTCACACGCGCAGTTCGACGATGTGGACGATCTCGATCGAGCGCTCGGAGCGGCCTGGTTGCCAGAGCACGTACCAGGTGTCGCGACCAGTCGGGGTCGCTCGGATCTGGCCGTACTCGGGCGTCTGGAACTGCCTCGTGCCGATCCGCGGGTTGTAGGGATCCAGCTCGAGGCGCCCGAGAACTCGCCGTACGGAGGCGACCACGTCGGCTCGGGCAGGGTTGTTCTCGATGGCCGTCATCACTGAGTTCGCCTCCGGGTGCCACAGGAGTTCGTGGGCCACGTGAAGGCACCCTAGCCTAGGAGCGGCGATCGCCCAGGTTGGCGATTGCCGCACAGGGACCTGTGCGATAATCTTCCGAACGTGCAACCGACCCGAGAGATCACGCTCGATGGCCGTCGGCGGACCAGTCTGGCCAAGATCGGCCGCGAGTCCGACCACCGCTACCTGATCGACGAGCTACCCGACGGCACGGTCATCCTCACCCCCGCGGTGACGCTCTCCAAGGTTGAGTTGGCGGCGCTGTCCGAGCCAGCGGTCCGAGCGGCGATGGATCGAGCGGTGGCGCGGGCGGCGGGCGGACAGGCCGCGGAACTGACGAGCCGGGGCTCGTTCACCCGCTTCGCCGACGACGTGCCCTGACCGCGCCGCGCTCGTGCTGCGCAGTCACCAGCCCGTGCCGGTCGTCGGCGCCTTCGCCTCGGCGGAAGAAGCACTGCCGGTGCTCCCCGACCTCAGGCGTGTGTGGCGGGTCAGCCGCTTCGGCTGGAGGGATCAACCGTCCGCTGGGGGCAGCGTGGGCTGGCTGGCGATCTGGTTCGGCGCGGGTCGCAGGGCGGCGACACGGTCGTGCCGTCGGGGCGGGTCAGCAGCCAGGTGCCATCGTCGTTCTGCCCGAGCGTCCAGCCGTTGTCGTGGATGAGGTGGTGGTGATGGCAACAGACCAAGGCGAGGTTCGCTAGGTCGGTCAACCCGTCATCTCGATCCCACCACAACAGGTGGTGGGACTGGCACCAGGCGGCGGGGCGGTCGCAGCCGGGGGCGACGCAGCCCTGGTCGCGGATGGTGAGGGCGATCCACTGGTCGTGGCTGGCCAGGCGCTGCTGGCGGCCCAGGTTGAGGGGGCGGCCGTCGCCGTCGACGGTCATCGTGGACACGGTCCCGAGCAGGGCCAGGCGGAAGACGTCCTGGAGGGTGAGCGGGCCGGCACCGATCAGGTGGGGCGGGTCGAAGGGGTCGGGCTCTTGGTCGGTCAGGGCGTGGTGGGGGACGACAACGACGATGTCGGGGTGTACGGCCGGCTGGTCGGGGCGGGCGCCGGAGGCACGATGGGCCATCTCGACGAACCCCTCGGCGGTGCGGCGGCCGGCGGTGTTCTCGTTCGGGGGGAGGTAGGCGAAGCGGCCGTCCTGATGCATCCGGTCGACGATGGCGCCGAGCACGGTGTGGAGCAGGGCGCCGCTGACCGGGTCAAGGTCGGCTTCGAGGTGCCAGCGGCCCTGGTAGCCGGGGCTGAGCTTCGCCCAGTTGCGGGTGGGGTCGGAGGGGTCGGGACCGTCGGTGTCGGCCAGCTGCTTCCAGTAGTCGAGCGCCGTCTTGGCCTGGTCGACCGTGAGCGTCTGCACCTGCTCGATCAGGAAGGCCTCCTGCTCCGCGAACCGCTCCTCGGTCGCTCATTGATGACCCCGGCCAGCAGCCTGGCTTTGGCCACCGAAAGCGTGCCGTCGTGCACGGCCGCTTCGGTGGCGGGCATGGTGCGCAGGGTGCGGGCGAGCCGGCCGAGCTGACGTGACTCGGCCCGGATGAAGTCGGTGCGGGCCCCCAGCCAGCAGGCGAAGGAGTACTCGCCGTCAAGCGCCCATCCTTCGGCGGCGTCAAAGGCCCCGACCCGCTCGACCAGGGCGGCCCGCACCCGGTCGGCCAGATCGACCAGCGCCAGGATCTCCCCATTGGCGCCGAAGGCTTCTGCCAGCACCGCTTCGACTGCTGCCGTGGCCGTCGAACACATGTTCGTAGTCTATCCCAGAAGCACAACAGGAGCAAGGGAAACCAAGGAGAATCTCAGCCGATCCTCGAACCCGACCTACGCCTGAGCAGCGCGCCGGAGGCCGTCCCTGCGCACCTTGCCCGAGGGGGTGCGGGGGAGCGCCTCCACCAGCTCGACGGCTCGGGGGGCGCACCACGGGGGCAGCGACTCCTTCACCGCCGACCGCAGCTCCTCGAGAGCGGGCGGCGGCTGGTTGGGCGCCACCTCGACGACGGCCACCACCACCTGGCCCCACTCGGCGTCGGGGCGGCCGATCACGGCCACGTCGCCGACGTCGGGGAGGCGGCGCAGCACCGCCTCCACCGCCTCGGGCCACACCTTCTCGCCGCCGGTGAGGATCACGTCGTCGGCCCGGCCGTGCACGGTGAGCAGGCCGTCGGCGTCGAGCACACCGAGGTCGCTGGTGGCCAGCCAGCCGTCGGCGTCCTTCGGGTCGTGCTCGCCGCCCTCGGTGCGGTAGCCGCGCAGCGCGGTGGGCGTGCGCACCTCGACGACTCCACCGGGTCCGATGCGCAGCTCGACCCCGGGCAGCGGCCTTCGGTCGTAGACCACGCCGCCCATCGTCTCGGTCAGGCCGTAGGTGGCCACGACGTTGGCCGGCCGGTCGGCGGGCACGCCCATCCCACCTAGGAGGATGCGGCGGAACCGGGCTGGGTCGATGCGGGTCAGCATGGTGGGCACCAGGGCGGTGAGCGATGCTCCGCTGGCGGTCACCGCGGCGGCGTCGAAGCCAGTGTGCACCCGCAGGGGGGTGTCGGTGCGCACCGCCCGGTTCACCACCCCGAACCCGCCGGCGTGGGCCACCGGCGCACAGCACAGCCACGTGTCGGCCCCGTGGTCCACGGCCAGTGCGTCGCTGGTCATCCGGGCGGCGTGTTCGAGGGCGGCGTGGGTCAGCACCACGCCCTTCGGGGTGGCCGTGGTGCCGCTGGTGGCCAGGACCAGGGCGTCGCCGTCGGCCGCCGGCTCGCCACCGGGCCGGCCGCGCCGACCCTCCTCGTCCCACACCTCGGTGGGCCGCACCCGGGCCAGCACCGCGGCCCGCACCGGTGGCGGCAGGCGGGGGTCGAGGGGGAAGACCGCCGCCCCCTCGTCCCACAGCCGGCGGAGCACGGCGACGAACGCCGGGCCGCCCAGGGGGACTGCGACCAGGGTCGGCACCCTGGGTAGCGTAGGACCGTTCGAGTGCTCACTCACACGATGGGAGTCGCGTGTCGCCGCCGGAGATGAAGCCCAAGCCCGTGCGCGACTTCTCGGCCCTGCCCCCGGTGCCGGCCTGGGAGCAGGCGAAGGCCTACGGCGACATCCGCTTCGAAACCGCCGCCGCCTTCGCGGGCGAGCGCAGCCCCCGGATGGCCAAGATCACCATCGATCGCCCCGAGGTGCGCAACGCCTTCCGACCCCAGACGCTGTTCGAGCTCGCCGACGCCTTCCGCCTGGCTCAGGACGACACCGACGTCGGGGTCATCATCCTCACCGGCCAGGGCGACCTGGCCTTCTGCTCGGGCGGCGACCAGCGCATCCGGGGCGACGACGGCTACATCGGCGACGACGAGGTGGCCGGGAAGGGTGTGGGCCGGCTCAACGTCCTTGACCTGCAGATCCAGATCCGCCGGTGCCCCAAGCCCGTCGTGGCCGCCGTGGCCGGCTACGCCATCGGCGGCGGCCACGTGCTCCACGTGGTGTGCGACCTCACCATCGCCGCCGACAACGCCCGCTTCGGCCAGACCGGCCCCAGGGTCGGCAGCTTCGACGGCGGCTACGGCTCGGGCCTCCTGGCCCGCATGGTCGGCCAGAAAAAGGCGCGGGAGATCTGGTTCCTGTGCCGCCAGTACGACGCTGAGGAGGCGCTGGCCATGGGCCTGGTCAACACCGTGGTCCCCGTCGACCAGCTTGAGGCCGAGACCGTGCAGTGGTGCCGGGAGATGCTCCAGCTGTCACCCCTGGCCCTGCGCCTCCTCAAGGCCTCGCACAACGCCGCCGACGACGGCCTGGCCGGCATCCAGCAGCTGGCCGGCGACGCCACGCTCCTCTTCTACCTGTCCGAGGAGGCCCAGGCCGGCCGCGACGCCTTTGTCAACAAGACCGGCCTCCCCTATGCGGACACTGAAACCTTCCCTCGCCGGCCGTGAGGAGATGACCAACCCCTGGATCGCGGGGGCTCGGCCTCGGACGTTGCCGGCGGCGATCGTGCCCGTTGCGGTGGGGACCGGGGTGGCCTTTCACGAGCACGGTGCCGTCGGGTGGAAGGCGGGGTTGGCGCTCGTGGTTTCGCTGGCGCTGCAGGTGGGGGTGAACTACGCCAACGACTACTCCGACGGGGTGCGGGGGACCGACGATGCCCGGGTCGGGCCGGCCCGGCTGGTGGGCGGCGGGGTGAAGCCGGCGGCGGCGGTGAAGCGGGCGGCGCTCTCCGCCTTCGCCGTGGCCGCCGTCGCCGGGTTGGTGCTCACCTTCACGACGTCGTTGTGGCTGCTGCCGGTGGGGGCGGCGGCGGTGCTGGCGGCCTGGTTCTACACCGGGGGCCCTCGCCCCTACGGCTACGCCGGCCTGGGTGAGCTGTTCGTGTTCGTGTTCTTCGGGTTGGTGGCCACGGCCGGCTCGGCGTTCGTGCAGACCGAGCGGCTCACCGCTCTGGCCGTGGTCGCCTCGGTGCCGGTGGGCCTGTTGGCCTGTGCCCTGCTGGTGGTGAACAACCTCCGCGACATCCCGGGCGACACCGTGGCGGGCAAGCGCACCCTCGCCGTCCGGCTGGGCGATCCGGCCACCAGGGTGCTCTATGCCGTGCTGGTGGTCGGCGCTTGCGCCCTGGCCCTGGCGGCGGCGGCGGTGGCCGGCCGGCCGCTGCCCGCCGTCGCCGTCGTCGCCGCCGCCGCCGCCGTCCCCGGGCTGCGGGCGGTGCGGGCCGGGGCGAAGGGTCCCGGCCTCATCCCCGTGCTGGGCGCCACCGGCAAGGTGCAGCTCGCCTTTGGCGCCCTCCTCACGCTGGGGCTCGTGCTGTGGCGCTGAGCCAGCCCTCCACCAGGTCGAAAAAGGCATCGGGCTGCTCGAGGTGGCAGGCGTGACCGGCGCCGGCCACCACCGCCACGGTGGCCTCGGCGATGCCCGCGGCCAGGCGCTCGGCCTCGGCCCGGAACCTGGCGTCGTGCTCGCCGGCCACCACCAGCACCGGCATCTCCAGCTGGCCCAGGCGGTCGTCGAGCGGTTCCTGGGTGCCGGTGCCGCACAGGCGCAGCGAGGCGGCCAGGCCGGCGGCGGTGTTCTCCCGGCGGGCCTCAAGGCCGGCGGCCTCGGGGCTCAGGGCCTGGACCATCGGGCCGGCGAGCCACCGCTCGAAGAACCGGGGCAGGGCCCGGTTGCCCCCCTCCTCGATCGAGGCGGCCAGGTTCTGGTCGTCGGCCTCACGCTGGGCCCGGTCCACCGGATCGACGATCCCGGCCGTGGCCCCCACCAGGATCAGGCGGCGCACTTGGGCCGGCGAGGTGAGGGCGGCGTGCAGGCAGATGCGGGCGCCCATCGAGTAGCCCAGGAAGTCGGCCTCGCCCACGGTCCGCACCAGCTCGCGGGCCGCGCTCCACAGGTTGAGGCGGTGGTCGCCCGAACGGCCGTGCCCGGGAGCATCCACCAGGACGACGGGACGGGTGGCCGCCAGCCGCTCGGCCAGCCGGCCCCACGAGCGACCGGTCTGGGTGAAGCCGTGGACCAGGGCCAGCGGCGGCCCCGCCGGTGCCCGCTCGTTTCCCAGCACCTCGGTGGCCAGCACGACCGCGACGATAGGAGCCCTGGGCCCACAGACACCGCCTCGGGGGCCCGGTGAGCGAGCAGGCCCGGTTCTGCTCCGCCCTGGTCGACGAGTGGGTGCGCCACGGCGCAGCCCACGCCGTGGTGTCCCCGGGCTCCCGGTCCACCCCGCTCGCCCTCGCCCTGGCCGGCCGGCCGGAGGTGGCGCTGCACGTCGTGCTCGACGAGCGGTCGGCCGCCTTCACCGCTCTCGGCCTCGGCCGGGCCACCGGCGTGCCGGCGATCCTGCTGTGCACCAGTGGCACCGCCGCGGTCGGCTTCCACGCCGCGGTGGTCGAGGCCGGCCTGTCCCTGGTTCCGATGCTCGTCTGCACCGCCGACCGCCCCCCCGAGCTGCATCAGGTCGGAGCCCCCCAGGCCATCGAGCAGGTCGGCCTGTACGGCTCAGCGCCGGTGTGGGCGGTCGACGTCGACCCTCGGGCCTGGCCGGCCTCGTCGTGGCGAAGCCTGGCCAGCCGGGCCGCCCTGGCTGCTGCCGCCGGCCCCGTCCACCTCAACCTGCGGTTCCGCGAGCCGCTGCTGGGCGATCCCGGGGGCGACCTCCCGGCGGCTCGCGTCGGTGCCCGCCCCTGGCACCAGGAGATCGT
This sequence comes from Acidimicrobiales bacterium, assembly GCA_038199465.1. Classification (GTDB taxonomy): domain Bacteria; phylum Actinomycetota; class Acidimicrobiia; order Acidimicrobiales; family JAUJNH01; genus JAUJNH01. Next base: position 17,834 of record JBBPYZ010000104.1, read on the forward strand.
GGTCGAGGGACCGGAGGGGGCCACCCGCCTTGGTCCCGGTGGCCCGGCGCTCGACCTGGCCGACAGCCGGAGGGTGCTGGTCGTGGCCGGCGAGGGCTGCGACCGGCGATGGGCCGAGGCGGCGGCAGCCGGGCCCTGGCCCGTCCTGGCCGATCCGCTGTCGGGCTGGCGGGTGCCGGGGCCGGCCACGGTCGGCGCCTTTGACGCCATCGTCCGCCACGTCGCCCCCGACGGCGACCTGGCCCCCGACCTGGTCCTGCACCTCGGGCGGCCGCCGGCGTCGCGGGCGCTGGGGGAGTGGTTCGACCGCGGAGGTGCACGCCACGTCCTGGTCGACCCGGCCGGACGCTGGCTCGACCCCGCCCGGCGGGCCGACGCCCTGGTGAGTGGCGCGCCCCACCGAATCCTGGTGGCCTGGCAGGAGCAGCTACCCCCTCCCGAGGACGGCTGGCTGACGAGGTGGCAACGGGCTGAAGTAGGCGCCCAGTCGGCCATCACCGAGGTGCTGGCCGGCCACCCCGAGGTGACCGAGCCGGGCCTGGCCCGGGGCGTCGCCGCCCACCTGCCCGACGGGGCCGCCCTGGTCATCTCGTCGTCCATGCCCATCCGTGACGTCGAGTGGTTCGCACAGCCCCGGCGGGGCCTGCGGTGGCACGCCAATCGGGGGGCCAACGGCATCGACGGCGTCACCTCCACCGCCCTCGGCGTCGCCCTGGCCGGCGCCGATCGACCCACCGCCTGCCTCCTCGGCGACCTCGCCTTCCTCCACGACAGCGGTGCCCTGGCCGGCCTCGCCGCCCGACCATGCGCCCTGACGTTGGTGGTCATCGACAACCACGGCGGCGGCATCTTCTCCTTTCTGCCCCAGGCCGCCCAGCTGCCGCCTGACCGTTTCGAGGAGCTGTTCGGCACCCCCCAGCCGGTCGACCTCGCGGCTCTGGCCGCCGCTCACGGCATAACGGTCACCGAGGTCGGCGCCGCTGGCGACCTCGCCCCCGCCCTGGCCGAGGCCGCTGCCGCCGGCGGCGTGCGCATCCTCCTGGCCCGCACCGACCGCACCGCCAACGTGGCCATCCACCAGGAGCTGGCGGCGGCGGTCGGGGCGGCGCTGGAACAGCGGACTGCTTGATGAGTAGCGAGATGGGCGGCGTTCCGGGCAAACCCGACGCCCGTGAGGAGCTGCGCCATCGGGTCCGCCCGGAGGCTCGCCCGGTCGACACCTCCCAGGTTGTGCTCAGGGGCGGGCCCGACACCCGGTCGCTCCTTCGCTCGCACGCCCGTCGGGTGAACCGCCTCTTCGTGCTCGATGGCGCCGAGGTGTGGGCGATCTCGGTCTTCGTGGCGCTCGACGATGTCGGCGTCGGGTCGTCCCGGGTCGATCCTGCGGACCAGGCTCCGGTCGTACGATCACGTGTACCTGTCAACGGTCGGTCGGCTGCGAAAGCTCGGCTTCGATCTGCTCCCCACGTTCGCACGGCCGCACTTCAGCTTCTCCTGCCCGGAGTGGACCACGCTGAGGAGCTGTTCGATGCGCTGGGGGAGCTGCAGAGCAACCCGTACGCTGGAGAGCAGGAGACGGGAGGGCAACGATGATCACGATTGATATCCCCGCCGATCTGAACGCGGAGGATGAGACCGGGCTGATCTGGACGTTCCTCGACGAGGCTGCCGATCCAGAAGCCATCAAAGCGGGCGCCATCGTCGTCGCCGGCTCGGAGCTGACGCCGGCTGTCTGCGAGGTCGTCGATCTGGTCGAAGGCCGTTGGCGTGGTGGTGCACCTGCGACTGCTGCCAGGCACGATCGATCAGTACCGACGGCTCGTCCATCGCATCGGGGTTTGATCGGCCCAGCCCGTTCGTGAAGCGCTTCGCGGGACAGGCGGCCGAACCTCGTCAGGGTCGGACGATGGCGGCCAGCAGGGCCTGGAGCTTGAACTGGGTCTCGGCCAGCTCGGCGGCGGTGTCGGATCCGACGACCACGCCGACGCCGGCCCACATCGAGGCCCGGGCGCCCTCTATCGAGGCCGAGCGGATGCCGAGCACCAGCTCGCCGTCGCCGTGGCGATCGACCCAGCCCACCGGCCCGGCGTAGCGGCCGCGATCGGCCTGCTCCAGCTCGGCGATGAGCGCCAGAGCCGCGTTCCGGGGGGCTCCCCCGACGGCCGGGGTGGGATGCAGCAGGCGGCCGAGCTCGAGGACGGTGGGCGGAGGGTCGGACAGCTGGCCCTCGATGGGCGAGCCGAGGTGCAGGACGTTGCGCAGCTGGACGATCGACGGCGTCTCCGGCACGTTGAGGCGGTCACACACCGGGCCCAGGGCGGCGGCGACCGCCTCGACGATGATGGCGTGCTCCCGCCGGTCCTTGTCGCTGCCGAGGAGCTGGGCGGCCTGGGCGGCGTCGACGATCGGGTCGCCGCTGTGGGGGCGGGTGCCGCCCAACGGCCGGCTGCGCACCGACGAGCCGGTGCGGGCCACCAGCACCTCGGGGCTGGCCCCCAGGAACCCGTCGACCAGGAACGTGGTGCACGACGGGTAGAGGGCCCGGAGGCGGCGCAGGACGGTGGGAACCACGATCGGGCGGTTGGCCTCGACCACCACCTCCCGGGCCAGCACCACCTTGGTCACGTCTCCGGCCCGGATGTGCTCGACGGCGGCCCGAACCGCCTCCTCCCACCGGTCGTGGGGCACGGGCGAGCGCAGGTTGAAACCGTCGGGCTCCAGCCCCCACACTCGGTCGCCCCGCACGGGAGCCCCCTGGATGACCGTCTCCCACTCGGTGCCGTCGGGGCGGCGCACCACCAGGCCGGCGGGCACAACGAACTCGGCGGGCAGGGAGGGGTCGAAGGGCAGGGCGGCAAAGGCCACGGGCCCGGCCCCGGGTCCTCCCACGTCGTCGTCCACCTCGAAGGAGGCCAGGGCCGAGACCACCACCGCCGCCGGTACCCGCAGCGCCTCGCCCCGGCCGGCGAACCCCCAGCCGTCCCGCTCGAACAGCACGTCGGGATCGGTCCGCCAGGGGTGGTCAGCCCACGCCCCCGCAGCCAGGCGGCGCGTCACCGCTCGCAACGCGGTCACGGGCGCCGCGGTCACGGGCGCGGCGCTCACGGTGTTTCCCGGTCGTGGTCGCGGGTGGCGCAGATGAGCTGGCTGATGCCGGTGGAGAGCTGGGACCGCTCGACGGCGGTGAACCCGGCGTCGTGGATCATGCGCAGCATCTCGGCCGGAGGGGGCAGGTAGGCCACCGACTTGGGCAGGTAGCGGTAGGCCGCGCCGTCGGAGAGGAGGCCACCGATGAGCGGGACCACCCGGCCGAAGTACACGCCGTGGCCGAGGCGCAGCACCCGGTTGGCGGGGACGCTCACGTCGAGGAGGGCGATGCGGCCACCCGGCCGGACGATGCGGGCCAGCTCGGCCAGCGCCGGGGGCAGCGCCACGAGGTTCCGTAGGGCGAACCCGCAGACCACCCCGTCGACCGAGCGGCTGGCGAAGGGGAGGGCCAGGCCGTCGCCCTGCACCCGGGGGAAGCCGTGGGTGGCGTGCTCCAGCATGCCGATCGACAGGTCGACGGCGACGGGGCGCAGCTGGGCCCGGACCAGGTTGTGGCACAGGTCGCCCGTCCCCGACGCCAGGTCGACCACCACCGAGCCGGGGGCCAGGCCCAGCTCGGAAACGGTGCGGCGCCGCCAGGCCACGTCCATGCGGAAGGTCATCACCCGGTTGACCAGGTCGTAGCGGGGGGCGATCGTGTCGAACATGGCCTGGACGGCCTTGCGCTTCTCCTCGCCCTGGGGAAGCTGCGTCATGCTGCGCTGCCCGGGTCGGTGGCGGCGGCGATGGCGGCCAGCTCGTCGGGTGCCCCCACCTTGTCGATGTGCTCGGTGGCCACGGCCAGCAGCGTGCGCTCGAAGTGGTGGGAGACCAGGGCGACCGTGGCCGGCAGGATGCCCTGGAACGCCTCGACCAGCTGCTGGGCGGCATCCTCGGTGCCCAGCCCCCCCTTGGGCTGGCGGATGTGGTCGTCGAACAGGGCGACGGCCTCCTCGGCCACCGAGCGGACGTGCTCGTGGTGGCGGCGGGCCAGGCTCAGCAGCTCCGGGAGCGGCAGCCCCAGCTCGAGCAGGCGCAGCCCGGCCCGGGCGGCGACAGCGTCACCGGCCGAGTAGCCGCCCCCGACGGGCGAGATGAGGCCCTCGCGCTCGGCCGCCTGCAGCAGCCCGAGGGGGATGTCGCTGCGGGCCGCCAGCTCGGTGAGGCTGAGCGGCGGCCCCGTGCGGCCCGTCCCGGCGCCGGCCACCGCCGCCACGAGGGGCTCGTCGCTAGGGCCGAGCTCGCCGGACACAAGCCGGCCGATGGCCGCCAGGGACAGGCCCTGGGCCTGCAGGCTGCGGACCCGCTCGAGCCGATCGAGGTGCTCCCGGCCGTAGTGGGCGGTCCGGCCCCGGCGGGCCGGAGCGGGGAGGAGCCCCCGACCCTGGTAGTAGCGGATCGTGTCGACCGAGACCCCGGCCCGTGCTGCCAGCTCGTCCACCCGAAGCTCCACACTCGCATCGTACGAGCAACCGCTCCCATAGTCGCTCCCCCGGGGGGGTCAGCTATGTGCCGCTCAGGGGACGATCAGGCCTTCGATGCCCGGTGCGGCCGGCGGGAACTGCGGATCCAGCGCGGTGAGAACCTGGTGCAGGACCGTGGTGACGGCCCAGTCGCGGTACCACTTGTGGTCGGCCGGGATGACGTGCCACGGGGCGACTTTGGTGGAGGTGGCGGCGATGGCGTCGGCGAACGCGGTGCGGTAGGACCCCCAGCGGGCCCGCTCGGGCAGGTCGGCGGCCGAGAACTTCCACCGCTCGTCGGACGAGTCGATCCGGTCCTGGAGGCGCTCGCGCTGCTCCTCCTTGGAGACGTGGAGGAAGAACTTGACCACGACCGTCCCCTCGGCGACCAGATGCTCCTCAAAGGCCCGGATCTGCTGGTAGCGCCGGGTCCAGGTGGCCTTGTCGATAAGGCCGTGGACCCGGGTGACCAGCACGTCCTCGTAGTGGGAGCGGTTGAAGATGCCGATCTCCCCCTGGGCCGGGCACGCCTGGTGGATGCGCCACAGGAAGTCGTGGGCCGCCTCTGTCTCGCTCGGTCGCTTGAACGAGGTGACCCGGATCCCCGCCGGGTTGACCCCGCTGAAGACGTGGCGGATGGTGCCGTCCTTGCCGCCGGCGTCGATGGCCTGGAAGACGACCAGCAGGGCCCGGCGGCGGTCGGCCCAGAACCGGGCCTGGAGCTCGATCAGCCCCTGGTGCAGCTCGGCCGTGGCCGCCCGCGTCGTCTCCTTGTCGCCGGGGGCGTCACGGGTCCGTCGGGCGGCGGCGGCGGCGAGGTGGACGGGCGCACCCGGTACGGCCAGCCACCGTCGACCAGGGACCACGGGGTGTGCCATCGCCGCATCGTAGGGGTCGGGCCCCGGTCGGGCGAGGACCCCTCAGGCGTAGTAGCGGAACACGATCTCGGCCACGCAGGACGGCTTGGGGGCGCCGACGACGATGATGACCGTGCCGAGGGTGACCTGGGCGCCGCCGGCCACGTCGTCGACGGCGACCAGGGTGACCGTGCAGACGACCTCGGAGCCGACGGGCACCGGGCTCGGGAATCGCATCTTGTTGAGCCCGTAGTTGACGGCCATCGACACCCCCTCGACGGAGAACACCGTGGGCAACAGCACCGGGAGCAGCGACAGCGTCAGGTACCCGTGGGCGATGGGCCCCCCGAACGGGCCGGCTGTGGCCCGCTCGACGTCGACGTGGATCCACTGGTGGTCGCCGGTGGCCTCGGCGAACAGCTGGACGGCCTCCTGGGTGACGAGCCGCGGCGCACTGGTGCCGAGCTCGGTGCCGACCAGCGCCTTCAGGCCGTCGATGCCCTGCACGGAGACCGTCACTTGAACCAGATCTTCTCGTAGGACCGGGTCTGGTCGTGCAGGAGCAGGACCAGCAGGATGATGTCGAAGGCCAGCGAGATCGAGATCACGTCGAGGATGCTGAGCCGCCGCGGGTAGCCGATGAGGACCAGGATCGTCAGGGCCAGCAGGGGAGCGGCGGCCACGACCACGCCCAGCCGCCAGCCGATCTTCTTCTCGTTGGCGATGAGGTAGGCCGCTCCCGCCGAGCCCACCACCACGGCGATGGCCACCAGGTTGCCGAGCAGCGTGGCCGAGCGGCCGCTGACGGCGCCCCGGGTGAGCGAGACGGCGGCCAGGGCGTAGATGCCCTCGCCGCCACTGCGAAAGAGCAGGGCCACGACCACGTTGGCGTACAGCAGGAAGACCGCCCCCTGCAGGGTCTGGGGTTGGGACGGGTTGAAGAACCGGCGCTCCACGGGCCGCAGTCTGTCAGCGCCGCCCGAGCCGAACGGGTGATGCGGCCATCGAGGCCCGCAGCTGACCGCAGGCGGCGTCGATGTCCGTGCCCCGGTTGCGGCGCACGGTGGCGTTCACCCCGAGCTGCACGAGGCGGTCGCAGAAGGCCCGCACGGCGGCGGGCGAGGAGCCGTTGGTGGCGAAGCCCGGGGTGGGGTTGAGGGGGATGAGGTTGACGTGGGCCCGCAGCGTGCGGGCGATGCCGGCCAGGGCGTCGGCCTGGCGGGGGGTGTCGTTGGTGCCGGCGATAAGGGCCCACTCGAGGGAGAGCCGGCGCCCGGTGGCCTCGACGTAGCGGGCGCAGGCCTCGACCAGCACAGCCAGCGGGTAGCGCCGCCCGAGGGGCACCAGCCCGTCGCGCACCTCGTCGGTGGCGCCGTGGAGCGATACCGCCAGGTTGACGGGCAGGTCGGCTTTAGCCAGGCGCTGGATGCCGGGCACCACGCCCACGGTGGAGATGGTGAGGTGGCGGGCCGAGATCCCGAGGTCGTCGTGCAGGACGTGGACAGCCGCCCAGACCCGGTCGAGGTTGGCCAGGGGCTCGCCCATGCCCATGAACACGACGTTGCCGAGGCGCCGGCCGGAGGCGGCCGCAGCAGACCGGGCCCGCACGACCTGCTCGACGATCTCCCCCGCGCTGAGGTGGCGCTCGAACCCAAGCTGGCCGGTGGCGCAGAACGTGCAGCCCATGGCGCAGCCCGCCTGGCTCGAGATGCAGACGGTGGTGCGCTCCGGGTAGTGCATGAGCACGGTCTCCACCCGCTCCCGCCCGGGAGGGTCCAGCTCCCACAGCCACTTCACCGTCCCGCCGTCGTCGGACGCCGCCTCGTGGACCAGATGCAGCCCCGGCTGCAGCTCGGGCGCCTCGGCCAGGCGGGCCCGCAGGGACTTGGGCAGGTCGGTGAGGTCACCCGGCTCCCGGCCCTCCAGCAGGCCCCGGCGCAGCTGGCGCACCCGGTAGCGGGGCTCGTCGGCGAGGAGGGCGGCGACGGCGGCCTCGTCGAGGTCGAAGCGACTGCCCACCACGGTCAGGCTACGGCGGTTCGGGTGGCCTTTGGTGCCTGATGAGGACACCTTCAGATCGGACCCAGGGCCTAGCCTTTTCACCATGAGCCTCACCCAGCTGTTCCAGCGCCCGGCTGAGCGGTCCGGTGCCAGCACAGGGCCCGCCGGCGAGGCGCACGAGGACCACACCCATCGCGACGTGAAGGGCGGCGCGGCCCGAGCGGCCATCTTCGGGGTCAGCGACGGCCTGGTGTCGAACGTCAGCCTCATCCTCGGGGTGGCCGCGGCCAACCCCGCCCCCGGAGTCGTGCGCCTGGCCGGCCTGGCCGGCCTGATCGCGGGGGCCTGTTCGATGGCCGCCGGCGAGTACGTGTCGGTGCAGGGCCAGCGTGAGCTGCTCGAGCGCGAGCTCGAGATGGAGCGGCGGGAGCTGGAGCTGCGCCCCGAGATGGAGCAGCTCGAGCTGGCCGGCATCTACCGCAGCCGGGGGGTCGACGCCGCCGTGGCCGCCGAGGTGGCGGCCCAGCTGTCGGCCGACCCGGCCACCGCCCTTGCGACCCACGCCCGCGAGGAGCTGGGGATCGACCCCGACGAGCTCGGGTCGCCGGGGCGAGCCGCGGTCAGCAGCTTCGGGGCCTTCTTGATGGGCGCGGTGATCCCGTTGGTGCCGTGGCTGGTCGGCCAGGGCACCGGCGCCGTGGTGGCGTCGGTGATCCTCGGGGTGCTCTCGGCCCTGCTGGTCGGCGCCCTGCTCGCCGGTTTCACCGGGCGCAGCGTCGTCCGCTCCTCGCTGCGCCAGCTGGCCGTGGCCGCGGCGGCCGCCGCCATAACCTTCGGGGTGGGCACCGCCCTCGGCGTCTCCGGGACCGTCTAGGAGTGTGCTGAAGTAGAGCGAGGCGTGCGCCGCCACACCAGGCCTCACCTGCGGCGACGCGATCGCTCACGGCAGCCGAGCCGAGTATTTCAGCATGCTCCTTAGCCGTTGCGCGCCACCTCGACCTCGTAGGCGCGGTCGACGTGGTCGAGGGTGAAACCGAGGTCGACGTAGAGCTTCACCGCCGCGGTGTTGGCCGCGTCGGTGTACAGCATGGCCACCCCGATCCCGCGGCGGGCCAGGACGTCGAGACCGGCCAGCGCCAGGCGCCGGCCCAGGCCCTTGCCCTGGGCCCAGGGTGCCACGGCGATCACGTAGATCTCGCCGACCGGGCCGGCCGGGTCGGGGTGGACCTTGGTCCAGCAGAAGCCGTCGAGCCGGCCCCCCTCGCCCTCGTGCAGCAGGAATCCGGACGGGTCGAACCACTCGAGCCCCTGGCGCTCGACCAGCACAGCCTCGGTCCAGTGACCCTGCTCGGCGTGGTTGGCGAACGCCGCGTTGTTGAGCTCCAGCCACGCCACCTCGTCCCGGCCGGGCTCGAAGGGCCGCCAGTCCAGCTCGTAGGGCACCCCGGTCGGCAGCGGCCGGCGCAGCTGGTAGAGCTCGCGGTCGTGGCGCAGGCCGTGGGCCTCGGCCACCCGGTCGTGCCAGGGCTGGGGCTTCGACACCCAGAGGTGAACCCTCCCGCCTCCCTCGCCGCCCACCAGGGCGAGGGCGGCACCGACCAGCTCGTCGGCGATGGTCTCGTCCTCGCGGTGGTGGGGGGCGATGACCAGCTCGAGCGACCAGCTGTCGTCGTTGCTGGCCGAGCGGCTGACCTGGGCGTAGCCGATGGGGTGGGGGTGGTCGGCCAGGGTGGCCACGATGCCGGCGAAGCCGGCCCGGCCGCCGTGGACCAGGTCGAGCCACTGGTGCTCGCCGAGGGCGTGGTGGCCGTCGTGGTGGGTGGCGGCGTCGAGCAGGATCTGCACGGCCCCGACCTCCCCGCCGTCGAGCCGCCGCGTCACCTCGAGCTGATGCACACCCCGTAGGCTCCCACGCCAGATGGCGAGGCCCCGCACACCCGCCGGGCGGGCCCGGGAGGTGCACCGCCGCCTGGCCCTCGAGCACCCGGGCCGGGCCGCGGAGCTGTGCGAGCTCCACTTCGCCAGCCCGTTCCAGCTGCTCGTGGCCACCATCCTGTCGGCCCAGAGCACCGACAAGACCATCAACTCGGTGACGCCGGCGCTCTTCGCCCGCTACCCCGACGCCCCTGCCCTGGCGGGGGCCGACCCCGTCGAGCTCCAGGACCTGATCCGACCTACCGGGTTCTTCAACGCCAAGGCCCGCAGCCTGCTGGGGATGGCCAGCGCGTTGGTCACGCGGTTCGGGGGCCGGGTGCCCGAGCACATGGCCGAGCTCGTCACCCTCCCGGGGGTGGGCCGAAAGACGGCGAACGTGGTTCTGAGCGTGGCCTTCGACAAGCCCGGGTTGCCGGTGGATACCCATGTGCTGCGGCTGTCCAATCGGCTGGGCCTCACCGTCCACGACGACCCGGTCAAGGTCGAGGCCGACCTCAACCCCATGGTGCCGGCCCGCGAGCGGGGCGACCTGTCCCTGCGCCTCATCCTCCACGGCCGCCGGGTGTGCCAGGCCCGCACCCCCGCCTGCCACGCGTGCGTCCTGCACGACATCTGCCCGTCCTCGCGGGTCTGAGGGCCAGCCGCACCAGCTCAGGGGCGGAGGAGGCGGGTCATGCGGCGGGTGGCCTGGAGGAGGTGGCGCTCGACCTCGTAGAGCTCGCCGGCCCGGTACTCGTCGCCCGAACGGGCGAACGACTCGGCTGACTCGGCCAACCGGGCCCGCAGGTCGTCGAGCGTGGCGGCGATGCTGGTCAGGACGGCGGGGGAGGGGACCTCGGGCACGGCCCGGAATGCTGGCAGAGGGCGAAGGAGCCCGCCGGTAGGCTCCGAGCGGCCATGCTGAACCGACTCGACCTGCGGGATGCCACCGGCGATCTCCGAAGCCTGCTGCCCCGTCCCGAGGTCGGGGTCGGGGCTCCCGTGGCCGCCGTGCGCGCCATCCTCGACGACGTGCGGGCCCGGGGCGACGCCGCCCTGCTCGACCTCACCGAGCGCTTCGACGGCGTGCGCCCCGACCCGCTGCGGGTCCCGGCCTCCGAGCTGAAGGTGGCGCTCGAGATCGTGCCCTCCCCGCTGCGCGACGCCCTCGAGGTGGCGTGGGGCAACATCGTCGACCACCACCGCCACCAGCTGCGGCCCGACTCCCGAACCGAGGACCGGGGGCTGGTCCTGCGCGAGCTGCGGCGGCCGGTGGAGCGGGCCGGCTGCTACGTGCCCGGCGGCAAGGCCAGGTACCCGAGCACCGTCCTGATGACCGCCGGCCCGGCCTCGGTGGCCGGGGTCGACGAGGTGGCGGTGGTGTGCCCGCCCGGCGCCGACGGCCGGATCCCGGTCGAGACCCTCGCCGCCTGCGCCGTGGCCGGCGTCGAGGAGGTCTACCGGGTGGGCGGGGCCCAGGCCGTCGGGGCGCTGGCCTACGGCACCGCCAGCATCCCGGTCGTCGACGTGATCGTCGGCCCGGGCAACGTCTATGTGGCTGTGGCCAAGCGCGAGGTGGCGGGGGAGGGCCGGGTCGGGGTGCCCAGCGCCTTTGCCGGGCCCAGCGAGGTGGTGGTCGTGGCCGACGCCACCACCGACCCGACCTGGGCTGCCATCGACGTGCTGGTCCAGGCCGAGCACGGCCCGGACGGCCTGGCGTGGCTCGTCACCTGGGAGGAGGAGGCCCTGGTGGCCATCGCGGAGGCGGTCGACCGCCTGCTGGCCGACCAGCCCCGGCGGGCCGACATCGAGGCCACGCTGCGCGAGGGAGGCTACGCCGTGCTGTGCCGCGACCGCGAGCAGGCCATGGCCGTGGCCAACCTCATCGCCCCCGAGCACCTCGAGCTGCTGGTGGCCGATCCCGAGCCTCTGCTCTCGCTCGTGCGCCACGCCGGCGCCGTCTTCACCGGCATGTACGGCACGGCCAGCCTGGGCGACTACGTAGCAGGGCCCTCCCACGTGCTGCCCACCTACGGCTCGGCCCGGTTCTCCTCGGCTCTGCGGGTCGACGACTTCATCAAGACCGTGCACGTGGTGTCAGCCGACAGCGAGGCCTTCGCCCGCCTGGCCCCCCACGTCGCCGTCCTGGCCGACGCCGAGGGCCTGCCCGCCCACGCCCAGTCGGTGCGGCTGCGCGGCCCTCGATGATGGCGACCTACCCAACCCTGCGCGAGGGACTGGGTGTCTTCGCCGGCTACCACTCAGCCCAGGTCGACGTCGACGTTCGCCTCAACACCAACGAGTCGCCGTTCCCGCCGCCGCCGGCGTTCCTGGCCGCCCTGGCCGATGCCGTCGCCACCTTGCCCCTGCACCGCTATCCGGATCGCTCGTGCACCGACTTGCGAGCGGACCTCGCCCGCCTGCACGGCGTGCGGCCGGACGAGGTGTTCGTGGCCAACGGCTCGAACGAGGTGCTGCAGTGCCTGCTCCTCGCCTACGGCGGGCCCGGGCGCACGGCCGCAATGTTCGAGCCCACCTATGCGATGCACGGCACGATCGCCCGCATGACGGGGACGACCGAGGTAAAGGGCGAACGGCGCGGCGACTTCTCCCTGTCTTTGGCCGAGGTGCGTCGCGTCCTGAGCCAGGGGGCTCCGTCGGTCACGTTCCTGTGCTCACCGAACAACCCGACGGGCCGAGCCGAGCCCAGGGAGCTGGTCGAAGGGGTCCTGGCCCTGGGGCCGGGCCTGCTGGTGGTGGACGAGGCCTACGCCCAGTTCGCGTCGTGGACGGCGCTCAGCCTGGTGGCCGACGAGGTGCCGCTGGTCGTCACCCGCACGTACTCGAAGACCTGGTCGATGGCCGGTGTCCGTCTCGGGTACCTGATCGGGCCAGCCCCGGTGGTGGCCGAGCTGTGGGACGTGGCCGCACTGCCGTACCACGTCGACGCGCTGAAGCAGGCTGCCGGTCGGCTGGCCCTGCGGTATACCGACGAGATGGAGGACCGGGTGGCGCTCCTGGTCGCCGAGCGCGAGCGGGTGGCGGCGGGGCTTGGCCGCCTGCCCGTGGACACCTGGCCTTCCGACGCCAACTTCCTGCTGTTCCGGCCGCGCCACCGTGGCGGCGTCGAGGTCTGGGCCGGGCTGGTCGAGCGGTCGGTGCTGGTGCGCGACTGCTCGTCGTGGCCCCGCCTCACCGGCTGCCTGCGGGTCACGATCGGCACCCCCGCCGAGAACGACGCCTTTCTCGCCGCCCTGGAGGATGTTCTATGACCCGTTCGGGCCGCGTCAGCCGGGAGACCAAGGAGACTCAGGTCGCGGTGTCGGTCGACCTCGACGGCGGCCCGGTCAGGGTCTCCACCGGGTTGCCGTTCTTCGACCACATGCTCGACCAGCTGGGCCGCCACGGCGGCTTCGGGCTTTCGGTCGACGCCGTCGGCGACCTCCACGTCGACGGCCACCACACCGTCGAGGACACCGGCATCGCCGTCGGCGAGGCGTTCCGCCAGGCGCTCGGCGACAAGGCCGGCGTGGCCCGCTTCGCCAGCGGGCTGTTCCCCCTCGACGAGGCGCTCATCGAGGTGGCTGTCGACCTGTCGGGTCGGCCCTACGCGGTGTGGGAGGTGCCGTTCGGCGAGGTGCTCCCGCTTGGCACCCCGCCGTTCAACCCGGAGATGGCCGGCCACTTCTGGCAGTCGTTCGCCACCTCGGCCGGGATCACCCTTCACGTCACCAAGCGGCGCGGCGACAACACCCACCACGTGGTCGAGGCCGCCTTCAAGGGCGTCTCCCGCTGCCTGCGGGCGGCCGTGCGGATCGAGGGACACGACCTGCCGTCGACCAAGGGCGTGCTGTAGGTGGCCAGGCCGGACGGGCCCCGCCTTGCCGTCCTCGACTACGGCATCGGCAACCTCCACAGCGCCCAGAAGGCCTTCGAGCAGATCGGGGCCGACGCCCGCCTGGTCACCACCGCGGCCGAGGCCGAGGCCGCCGC
>JBBPYZ010000105.1:0-10444 GCA_038199465.1 Acidimicrobiales bacterium
ACCGGCCTGCTCGGCCTGCACCGCGGCGCCCTCACCAGGGGCTCGGTCACCCTCGACGGCCCCGACGTCACCGGGGCCGGGCCTGCGGGCCTGGTGCGACGGGGCGTGGCCCAGGTCCTCGAGGGCCGCCGCCTCTTCGCCGAGCTCACGGTGGACGAGAACCTGCGGGCCGGGGCCTTCAGCGTTCGCGGCCGAACGGCACGGGCCGAGGCCCACCAGCGGGTGCTGGACCAGTTCCCCCTGCTGGCCACCCGCCGCCGCCAGGTGGCGGGGTACCTCTCCGGCGGCGAGCAGCAGATGGTCGCCATCGGCCGGGCCCTCATGGCATCGCCCCGGCTGCTGCTCCTCGACGAGCCCAGCCTGGGACTGGCGCCCCGGGTCGTCGAGCAGGTCGCCGACATCGTCCGCACTGTCCACGACCAGGGCACCAGCGTTCTGCTCGTCGAGCAGCACGCGGCGATGGCCCTGGCCGTGGCCGACCACGGCTACGTGCTGGAGAACGGCCGGGTCGTCAAGCAGGGGCCGGCGGCGGCGTTGGCCGCAGACCGCGACATCCAGGAGTTCTACCTGGGCGTGGGCGCAGCGGGCCGCCGCTCATTCCGTGACGTGAAGTCCTACCGCCGGGCCAAGGGCTGGTCGGACCATCGGGCCGAGGCGTGACGCTGCTCGAGGTAATAGGCGTCACGTTGCGCTTCGGCGGCATCACCGCCCTCGACGGCGTCTCCTTCGCCGTGGATGAGGGCGAGCTGTTCGCCGTCATCGGGCCCAACGGCGCCGGCAAGACCTCGATCCTCAACTGCCTGAGCTGCCTGCACCGGCCCCAGCAGGGTTCGATCCGATTGGCGGGCACCGAGGTGGTGGGCCGCCGGCCCGCCGCCGCCGCCGGCCTCGGCATGGCCCGCACCTTCCAGAACCTCGGGCTGTTCCCCAACCTGGACGTCATCGACAACCTGATGCTCGGCCGCCACCAGCGCTCCTCCACCGGGTTCCTGGCCGGGGCGGTGTGGCTGGGCCGGGCCCGGCACGAGGAGGCCCGGAACCGCCGCCGTTGCGAGGAGATCGTCGAGCTCCTCCACCTCCAGGCCTTCCGCCGCGCCCCCGTCGGCACCCTGGCCTACGGCGTGCAGAAGCGGGTCGAGCTGGGGCGGGCGCTGGCCATGGACCCGTCCCTCCTCCTGCTCGACGAGCCGGTGGCGGGCATGAACCTGGAGGAGACCGAGGACATCGCCCGGGCCATCCTGGAGATCCGGGCCGAGATCGACCTGGCCATCATCCTGGTCGAGCACGACATGCGACTGGTCATGGACCTGGCCGACCGGGTGCTGGTGCTCGACTTCGGCCGGGTGATCGCCACGGGCCCCCCCGCCGCCATCCAGGCCGACCCCCGGGTCCTCGAGGCCTACCTCGGCCGCGTCCCAGGCGGGCCGGCATCATGAGCCCAGCGACGCTGCCGGCGCAGCTCCTCGACCGGGCGGGGCGGACGCCCGGACGCACGGCCCTGCGCCACAAGCGGCTCGGCGTCTGGGAGGTGACGACCTGGGCCGGCTACGCCGCCGACGCCGCCGCCGTCGGGCTGGCCCTCCAGGGCCTCGGGCTGCGGCCGGGCGACCGGCTCGCCCTCCTCGCCGGCAACCGGCCGGAGTGGCTGCTCGCCGACCTCGGCGCCCAAGGCATCGGCGCCGTCACCTTCGGCCTCGCCCCCGCCAGCCCGGCGCCGGCGTTGGGAAACCAGATGCGGGCGTCCGGGGTCCGACTGGTCGTGTGCGAGGACGAGGAGCAGCTCGACAAGGTCCTGGAGGTCCGCCACGAGGTGCCCGGGCTGGTGGGGGCGGTCGTCGTCGACACCCGGGGTGTGCGCACCCTCGATGACCCGCTGGTGCACAGCTGGGCCGACCTGCTCGCCCGGGGCCGCACCCTCGATCCGGCCTCCTGGCGGCGCCAGGTCGAGGCGCTCGACCCCCGGGCCACCGCGGTGATCGTGCACCACGAAGGGGGTGAAGCAGTCGAGGTGGCCGGCGACGCCCTGGTGGCCGCGGCCGAGCCCGGCGGTCGGCCCCCCGCCACCGCCGCTGACGAGATCGTGTCGTCGCTGCCCCTGGCCACCTGGGACGAACGGGTCGCCTCGATCGTCCAGCCCCTGGCCGTCGGGGCCACCGTGAGCTTCGCCGAGCGGGGCGGGTCCTTCACCCGGGACCTCCAGGAGGTCCAGCCCACCCGCCGCCTGGATCAGTCCGTCGGCTGGCAGGACCTGCACCGGGCCACCGAGCAGCGCCTGGCCGACGCCTCGCCCCTGAAGCGGGCTGTCTCCCGGTGGTGCACCACCAGGGGCCGGGCGATCGCCACCCGACGCCGGTCCGGCACCGCCCGAGCCGGCGACCCGGCCCTGGCCGCGGTGTGCCGGCTGGTCTGCTTCCGGCCGCTGCGGCGCCACCTGGGGCTGACCCGAGTCACCGCCGCCCTCAGCACCGGCGGCCCGCCCGACGCCGACGCCCTGGCCTGGTTCGGGGCGATCGGGGTCGAGGTGCAGGCCTGCCCCGACGCCCCCGACCCGGTGGCCGCATGATCAAGCTGACTGAGCTCGCCTTCGCCGGCACCGTGCGCGGCGCCCTCTACGCCCTGGTCGCCCTCGGCTTCGTGGTGATCTACAAGTCGACTGGGGTCATCAACTTCGCCCAGGGCGGGCTGCTCCTGCTCGGCACCTACCTCACCTACAACACCCACGTCACCTGGGGCCTGCCGTTCTGGCCGGCAGTGACGCTGGCCGCCCTGCTCACCGCTCTGGTCGGCGTGCTGGTCGAGCGGACGGTGCTGCGGCGCATGATCGGCCAGCCCGTGTTCGCCGTGGTCATGGTCACCCTGGGCCTGCTCATCGTCGTGGAGCAGGTGGTCCCCGCCGTCTGGGGCTACGACCGCCTCGACCTCGCCGACCCGTGGGGGGTGCGCAGCCTCAGCTTCGGCCGCCTGACCGTCGAGCACAAGGACCTGTGGACCCTCGGCCTGGCCCTGGTGGCGCTCGCCGCCTTCTTCGCCTTCTTCCGCTTCAGCCGCTACGGCCTGGCCATGCGGGCCACCGCCTTCGACCAGGAGGCGGCGATGGCCCAGGGCATCAGCGCCTCCCGGGTGTCGGCCCTGGCGTGGGCCATCGCCGGCTCTGTGGCCACCCTGGCTGGGGTCATGCTGTCCGCCGGCTCGGGCGGGGTCGAGCCCGGCAAAGCCGTCATCGCCCTGGCCGCGTTCCCGGCCATCATCCTCGGCGGCCTCGACTCGCCCCTCGGCGCCGTCGTCGGCGGCTTCGCCATCGGCATCAGCCAGGCGCTCACCGCCGGCTACCAGCCCCAGCACGCCGCCTTCCTCGGCACCGGCTTCGACACCGTCCTGCCCTATGTGGTCATGGTCCTCATCCTGCTGGTGCGGCCCTACGGGTTGTTCGGCACCCGGACGGTGGTGCGGGTGTGACGGCCGCTCGAGGATGGCTTCGCCGAAGCGACCCGTCGCCGCCCGATGCGACGATGCCCCGCCTGTTCCCCGGCCGATGGTCGCGCCGCCTCACCGGAGCCCTGATCGTGGGCCTCGTCGCCTTCCCGCTCCTGGTCGACAGCGACCTGTGGCTGTCGGTGCTGCTGTTCGTCGGAGCCACGGCCATCGGTGCGCTGGGCCTCAACCTCCTCACCGGGTTCACCGGGCAGGTGAGCCTCGGGCACGCCTTCTTCCTCGGCGTCGGCGCCTACACCGCCACCTACCTGGGCAACCCGACCGACGCTACGCCGGCCGGGCGCAGCCTGCCCCTTTGGGTGTGGCTGCCCCTCAGCGCCGTGGTGCCCGCCCTGGTCGGCGTGGCCGTGGGGCCCGCCGCCCTGCGCCTGAGGGGCAACTACCTGGCCGTGGTCTCGCTCGGACTGGTGTTCCTCGGCGCCCACGTGTTCAAGGAGTGGGAGTCGCTGACCGGCGGCAGCGACGGCACCACCGTCTCGCCGTCACTGGCCCTCGGTCCCGTCGACTTCGCCGGCATCGGCGGCCTCAGCCGGGGCCAGAGCCTGCACTACCTGGTCTGGGGGCTGGTCGGCCTCGCCGCCCTGGGCTGCGCCAACCTGGTGCGCTCCCGGCCCGGCCGGGCCCTGCGGGCCGTGCGCGACCGTGAGGTGGCCGCCGAGGTCCTCGGCGTCAGCCTGGCCCGCTACAAGGTGGGAGCCTTCGCCATCTCGAGCGGGCTCGCCGGCGTCTCCGGCGCCCTCTACGCCGTGGTCCTCACCTACATCGAGCCCGGCACCTGGAGCCTGCCTCTGTCCATCCAGTTCGTCGCCATGATCATCGTCGGCGGCATCGGCACCACCATGGGCGGCCTCCTCGGCGCCCTGTTCATCGGTGCCCTCCCCGAGGTGACCCGCCGGGTCACCGAGGGGATCCCCTTCGTGGCCCGCACCGCCACCGAGGATGGCCTGTCCCTGCCCCAGCTCAACCAGATCCTGTTCGGCCTGTCCATCGTGGCCTTCCTCGTCCTCGAACCCCGCGGCCTCGCCGCCCTGCTCCGGCGGGCCAGGGCCTACCTGGTGGCCTGGCCCTTCTCCCACTGATCCCCGACCCCGAACCCAGAGGAGCCCACATGACCCGTACCCCTCCCCTCGCCGGCCTGCTGGCCCTGGCCCTGGTGGCCTCGGCCTGCGGCGGCGGCGACCCGCCCTCCCCCGACGGCGGCGGCGCCAAGGCCGTCCCCGGCTTCGACCCGGCGGCCGCCACCATCAGGGTCGGCATCATCAGCGCCCTCACCGGCCCGGCCGCGGCGATCGGCAAGCCCCTCACCACCGGCAACGAGGTCTTCTTCAACAAGGTCAACGCCGGAGGCGGCGTCGGCGGGCGCTACAAGATCCTCTTCGAGGAGCGCGATTCGGCCAACGACCCCCAAAAGGCGGTGGCGGCCTACAACGAGCTGAAGGGCGATGTCACCCTGTTCGCCCAGACCTTCGGCACGCCGTCGACCAAGGCCATCCTCACCAGCCTGAAGGCCGACGGCATGGTCGCCTCCCCGGCCAGCCTCGACGCCGACTGGGTGCGCGAGCCCAACCTCCTGCCCCTCGGCAGCCCGTACCAGATTCAGGCGATCAACGCCCTCACCTGGTATGTCACCGAGGGCGGCGGCCAGGGCAAGAAGGTGTGTTCGCTGTCTCAGGACGACGCCTACGGCAAGGCCGGCGTCCAGGGCGTCGACTTCGCCGCCGAGAGGAACGGCTTCACCGTGGCCAGCCGCCAGACCTTCACCGCCGGCAAGGGGGCCGAGGCCACCGCCGCGGTCCAGGCCCTGAAGGACGCCGGGTGCGAGGGGGTGTTCCTCACCTCCCTGCCCTCCGACACAGCCGCCCTGCTCGGCATCGCGGCCCGGACCGGCTTCGCCCCCCAGTGGATCGGCCAGTCCCCGAGCTACAGCAGCTCCTTCACCGCCTCGCCGCTGAAGGACTACCTGGCCAAGACCTTCCTCGTGGCCTCTGAGGGCACCGAGTGGGGCGACACCTCGGTCCCCGGCATGGAGAACATGCTGGCCGACATCGCCACCTTCAAGCCCGACCAGCAGCCCGACTACTACTTCGCCTTCGGCTACAACCAGGCCAACGCCGTGGTCCAGGTGCTGGAAAAGGCCGTCGCCGACGGCGACCTCTCCCACGCCGGGATCCAGCGAGCCATGGAGGGGGTTGGCACCCTCCGCTTCGACGGCCTCACCGGCGACTACGCCTACGGCAAGGCTGCCGACCGGGTCTTCCCCCTGGAGACCACGCTGTTCGAGGTCGACCCGGCCAAGCCGGTCGGCCTGGCCGTGGTGAAGAAGAACTTCGTCACCGAACCGGCCAAGGACTTCAAGATCACCTGATCGGCCTTGCGGACGTGGGATGCTCTCTCGCATGAGCGACCCGTGGTCAAACCCGCCCGGAGGCGGCGACCAGCCCCCGCCACCCCCGCCTCCGAGCGGCTCACCGCCGCCCCCTCCTCCGCCGCCCACCCCCAGCTGGTCGGCGCCGCCTCCCCCGCCCCCGTCCACGCCCAGCTGGTCGGCGCCGCCCCCGCCCCCCAGCTACGGCAGCACCCCCGGTGCGGGGCCCGGCACCGGCTACGGCCCCACCCCGGCCTACACCGGCGTCCAGGGAGGCTCGGGCCAAAAGACCAACACCCTGGCCATCGTCGCCCTGGTCGCCGGAATCGTCAGCCTGATCTCCTGCGGGTTCTGCACACCGCTGCTACCTGCTGGCGGCATCATCACCGGCATCATGGGACGAAACCAGATCAGGGCATCGAACGGCCTGGAGAAGGGTGACGGACTGGCCCTTGCCGGTCTGATCACCGCAGGAATCGGTCTCCTTTTCAGTCTCGGCGTCGTCGCCCTCTGGATTGGTGGGCTCGTCAGCGGCTCGTAGCGCCGGTAGCGACTTCAGGGGCCACGCCTCTACCCTGACTGGATCAGGCATCCCGAGGGGAGACCATGCCCACCACGAACATCCCCGAGCCGCCCACCTTCGCCTCGGTCGAGGACGAGCGCCGGCACCGCAAGCAGCGGATGGCGGCCACGTTTCGGCTGTTCTCAAAGATGGGCTTCGACGAGGGGATCGCCGGTCACCTCACCGCCCGTGACCCTGAGCTGGCCGACCACTTCTGGGTCAACCCCTTCGGGATGCACTTCGGCCAGATCCGGGCGTCCGACCTGATCTTGTGCAACCACGAGGGAGAGGTGGTGCAGGGCGACCGGGCCGTGAACAGGGCCGCCTTCGCCATCCACTCCCAGGTGCACGCGGCCCGGCCCGACGTGGTGGCCGCCGCCCACACCCACTCGGTGCACGGCAGGGCGTTCTCCACCCTCGGCCGCCTCCTCGACCCGCTGACCCAGGACGCCTGCGCCTTCTATGGCGACCACGGCCTGTTCGACGACTACACCGGCGTGGTGCTCGACCCGGAAGAGGGCAAGCGCATCGCCCACGCCCTGGGCGGCCACAAGGCCGTCAGCCTGCGCAACCACGGCCTGCTCACCGTCGGCCACTCCGTCGACGAGGCCGCCTGGTGGTTCGTGAACCTGGAGCGCTCCTGCCAGGCCCAGCTTCTGGCCATGGCCGCCGGAACCCCCATCTCCATAGGCGACGAGATGGCCCGCACCACCCAGACCCAGGTCGGCCACCACCACGCCGGCTGGTTCAACTTCCAACCCCTCTACCAGCGCATCGTCAAGGAACAGCCCGACCTCCTCCAATAACGCCAAAGCGGCCGCGGCCCCCCTCTCACCAGAGGAGAGAAGGGCAGAAGCCGAAGGCGGGGCTGCCGCCCCCGACCGCAGAGGAGTTGCTCTGTCTGACGAACGGTCGGAGGCGGTAGCTCCGCCCGCCGCGGAGCTAGGCGTTCACGACGTAGGACTTGGCCACGATGTCGCCGACCGTCTGCCGCTTGGCGTTGATGAAGAAGCCGTAGATGTAACCGGCCAGGCAGATGCCGTCGACGAAGCTGTGGAGGAGGTAGCGGACGAAGGCGCCGCCGACACCGAGGGGCTGACCGGTGCTCTCGCCGACGACCTTGATGTCCTGCATCTTCTTGCCGATGGTCTGGCCGGTGTTCCCCTGGATGACGACCATGTTGTAGATGCTGAAGCCGATGGCCCCGAGGTACCCGCCGATGAGGAAGAGCGCTCCGAGGGCGCCGCTGACGTTGCCAAGGATGGCAGCCAGGATGAACGCCACGATGATGATCACGAGCGGGATGGCGCCATCGATCAGGGCGGCGACGATGCGCTTCACAGGCTCGGCCAGGTTGGCGGGCACGTCGCCACCGGAGGCCGGGTAGCCGCCTCCGGGCGGGGGGTAGCCCCCTCCGGGCGGGGGGTACCCTCCTCCGGGCGGCGGCGGCGGCGGCGGCGGGTTGTAGCTCATGGTGGGTCTCCCTCGAAAAGCTGCGGCGAACAGGGCACACGTGCCCTGTGCTCGCGCACGTTAGCGACATCGATCCTCGCCGCGACGGATCGATGGCCCCGCTGCGCAGAAGACCCGGTTCGCTAGGTCGCCGGACGGCTGCCCTGGCTGATCCAGTAGGCGTTGAGGGCGGACTGCACCTTGGGGTACCAGATGAACGGACCGACGATCGGGAGCAGGAGCCACAGGCCGTCGGTCGCCTTCACCGGGCTGGGCCAGCCATTGCGGTTGTAGGCCTTCTCAAGCTCCATGGGCACGGTGAAGCCGATGACGATGGAGGCGAGGAGCCCGAGAACCAGCCCGATGCCGCCGCCGATCCCGTCGCCGTTGTGCTTCTGGAGATCGTCGTGGGTGCGGTAGGCCCAGGCCGCGCCCCACACCCCGCAGGTCACCAGGAAGAGCAGGATGTTGGGGGTCGTCTTGTACCAGATCTCGTCCAGCGTCGGCGGCACGTACCGGGGGGCGGGGGGGCCGCCGTAGCCGTAGGGAGGCTGGGGGGCCTGTTGCTGGGCGTACTGCTGGTACTCGCCGTACTGGCCCGCCGGATCGGTCATGGCCGAAGGGTAGCGACCGCTACGTCGACGCGCTGGTCTCGGCGGCGGCCCGGCCGAAGGCTGGTCCGGAGCCCGGCACGGTGAGCACCTCGACGCCGTCGTGTGAGACGAGCACGGTGTGCTCGAACTGGGCGGCCCGGCGGTGGTCGCGGGTCACCGCCGTCCACCCGTCGGGCCACACGGCGTGATCGCCGGTGCCGAGGGCGATCATCGGCTCGACGGTGAAGGTCATGCCCGACCGGAAGGTGAAGGCCTCGGCCCGGTGCTCGGGGTAGTGGAACACCGTGGGCGGGGCGTGGAAGCGGCGGCCGACGCCGTGGCCGACAAAGGCCCGCACCACGCTGTAGCCGTGGGCGTGGGCGTGGTCCTGGATGGCCCGGCCGATGTCGACCAGCTTGCCCCCCGGGCGGACCTGGGCGATGCCCCGCTCGGTGCACTCCCGGGTGACCCGGATGAGGTCCCGGCTGGCCTCGTCGACCTCGCCCGAGCAGAAGGTGGCGTTGGTGTCGCCGTGGAAGCCGTCGAGGTAGATGGTGACGTCGATGTCGCACACGTCGCCGTCCTGGAGGACCCGGTCGTCGGGGATGCCGTGGCAGATGACCTCGTTCACCGAGGTGCACACGCTCTTTGGGAACGGGGGCGCCCCTCCCGCGCCGGCGTAGCCGAGCGGGCTCGGGTAGCCGCCCCGGTCGATGCAGGCCTGGTGGACGAAGGCGTCGATCTCGTCGGTGCTGACCCCGGGACGCACCAGATCACCGGCGGCGGCCAGGATCTCGGCTGCGGCCTGGCAGGCGGCCCGCATCCTGGGCAGGGACTCGGCGTCGTGCATCTCGGGCTCCCCGTCGCCCCGGGGGGGCTTGCCGCCGGCGCTGGGGAGGGCGTCGGGCGGGCGGGGGATGCTGTCGGGGACCTGGCGGCGGGGGCCGAGCTGGCCCGGCACCACCCGGCCGGAGGCGATGAGCTGGTCGAGCTTGTTGTGGCAGCGCTTGTACTTCCGCCCCGAGCCGCACCAGCACGGGTCGTTCGACTGCAGCTTGGCTTCCGGCTTGGATCGCATCGCCGACCGACGCTACCCGCCGGGGTAGCCTTTGCCCTGTGGGAGGGCTCCTCGAAGGGACAGCCCCCGTGCGCCACAGCTTCGCCGATCGCCACATCGGACCCGACGCCGACGAGGTGGCCAAGGCGCTCGCCGCCGTGGGCCACCCCTCGCTCGACGCCCTCAGCGCCGAAGCCGTGCCGGCGGCTATCCAGCTGCTCGACCGGCTCGACCTGCTGGCGGCCGCTTCCGAGCCCGAGGTCACGGCCGAGCTGCGGGCCTTGGCCGGCGCCAACCAGCGGCTGGTGCAGATGATCGGCCTGGGCTGGCACGACACCGTCACTCCCCCTGTGGTGCGGCGCAACGTGCTGGAGAACCCGGCCTGGTACACCGCCTACACCCCCTACCAGCCCGAGATCAGCCAGGGCCGCCTCGAGGCCCTACTCGCCTTCCAGACCATGGTCGAGGACCTCACCGGCCTGCCGGTGGCCAACGCCTCGCTGCTGGACGAGGCCACCGCCTGCGCCGAGGCCGTCTCCCTGCTGCGCCGGGGCAGCCGCGCCGCGGCTGACGTGGTGGTGGTCGACGCCGACTGCCACCCCCAGTCCATCGCCGTGGTCCGCACCCGCTGCCAGCCCCTCGGCATCGAGGTGGTGGTGGCCGACCTGGCCGACGGCCTGCCGCCCGGCATCGCACCCTTCGGGGTGCTGGCCTCCTACCCGGGCTCGTCGGGTGCGGTGCGCGACCTGGGAGCGGTGGTCGCCCAGGCCCACGCCGCCGGCGCCCTGGTGGCGGTGACCGCCGACCTGCTGGGCCTCTGCCTCCTCGAGGCGCCCGGCACCTGGGGGGCCGACGTCTGTGTGGGCAGCGCCCAGCGCTTCGGGGTGCCCCTCGGCTTCGGGGGCCCCCACGCCGGCTTCCTG
>JBBPYZ010000106.1:0-5946 GCA_038199465.1 Acidimicrobiales bacterium
CCGGGGGGTCAGGTGTCGGGGGTGACGACCAAGTGTGACCCGATGGCCGCATCAACCGCCACCGCGCTACCGGGCTGCAGCACCACGAAGGGCCCCACCGTGGCCCCCGCCCCCACCGTGGCCTGGTGACCGACGACGTGGTCGACGAGGGCGCCCGGGCCGACCACGCAGTCGACGAGGCGGGTGTCGGGGCCGATCTCGGCGCCGGCCTCGATGCGGGTCCGCCCCTGCAGGATGGTGCCGGGGTACAGGCAGACGTCGGGGGCCAGCTCGACGGTGGTGTCAAGGTAGGTGCGGGCCGGGTCGATCATCGTGACCCCCCGCCGCATCCAGCGGGCGTTGATCCGCGCCCGCAGCTCGACCTCGGCCACGGCCAGCTGCACCCGGTCGTTGACCCCGGCGCCCTCCATCGGGTCGTCCATCACGACCGTCCCCACCTTGTAGCCGGCCCGGGCCAGCACCTCGACGGTGTCGGTCAGGTAGTACTCGCCCTGGGCGTTGACCGGGTTGAGCCGGCGCAACGTCGGGGCCACCAGTCCCCGACGGAAGACGTAGATGCCGACGTTCACCTCGTCGATCAGCGCCTCCTCCTCGGTGGCGTCGCGCTGCTCCACGATGCGGGCCACGCCGCCGCCGCGGCCGCGGACCACCCGCCCGTAGCCGGTGGGATCAGGCAGGCGGGCGGTGAGGACGGTGGCCGAGCTGCCCTCGGCCCGGTGGCGGTCGACCAAAGCGGCCAGGGTGCCGGCGCGCAGGAGGGGCGTGTCGCCAGGCAGGACGATCAGGTCGGCCTCGTGCTCGGCGTCGGCGTCGTCGTCGGCGCCGGCGAAGGCGGTCATGGCCACGCTCAGGGCGTCGCCGGTGCCGGCCTGCACCTGCTGCTCGACCAGCTCCAGGGTGAGCCCCGGCGGGGCCTGCTCGATCAGCGCCTTGGAGACCCGGTCGGCGGCGTGGCCCACCACGACCACGGCCCGGTCGACCTCGAGCTCGGCCAGGGCATCCAGGACGTGCAGCACCATGGGGCGGCCGCACAGGCGGTGCAGGGGCTTGGGGCGGGCCGAGTGCATCCTGGTGCCCTCGCCGGCGGCGAGCACCACGGCTGACAGAGGGTGCATGGCCACAGGTCTACTCGCGAGCCTGGTCGCCGGCGTGGACGGGGCTCGGGGGCAGCGGATCGAACGCTGATAACGAGATCCAAAATCTCGGGTCCTGCCATTTGGACGACCCCCGAAGGCGCCGGGCGAGCGTACCGGCCGCCGTGGCCACTTCGCCGCCCTTCCGCCCGGCCCGCTACCCTGCTCTTTCTCATGGGTTCGTTGATCAAGAAGCGCCGCAAGCGCATGCGGAAGAAGAAGCACAAGAAGATGCTGAAGAAGACGCGCTGGCAGCGTCGGGCCGCCGGCAAGTAGCCGGCTAGCTTCCGACCCCTTCGGGCCTCACGACCACGAGGCCCTCGCCCTCGAAGGCCCCTTCGACGAACCAGGTGCCGCCGCTCCCGGCCAGCACGGGTGCGAGGCCGGTGGCCTGGTGCAGGCGATCCCGCCACCGGGCCAGCTCCGGGGCGACCGCCAGCGCCGCCGGCTCCAGGTCGTTGGGGCCGTCGGCCCTCGGCCCGCCGAGGGCATCCCACGCCCGGTAGACCGCTGGGGTGGACACCGCCACCGGCGGGGTGAGCAGCGTCCACGCCCGACCGGCCAGGACGCTGGCGGGCAGGGGCTCGACCGCCTCACCGACGCCACGCACCCGGGCTCGGCCCCCGACCAGGCAGAACGGCACGTCGGCCCCGAGCGAGGCGGCCAACGCCAGATCAGACACCCCGGCCCAGCGCAGCACACAGGCGGCGTCGGCCGAACCGCCTCCGAGTCCGGCGCCGCTCGGGATGCGCTTGTCCAGCCGCACATGGGCGTTCCGGCCCACGACCCGCAGGGCCCGGGACACCAGGTTGTCGGGGCCGGCGGGCACGTCGGGCGCCGCCCCGACCAGCTCGATGCCCTCCCCCGCGCCGAAGGTCAACCGGTCGGCCAGGTCGAGGGTCACCATCTCCGCATCGAGCAGGTGGTAGCCGTCCTCCCGGAGACCCGTGATGCGCAGCGACAGCGTCAGCTTGGCTGGAGCCGCGAGCGTGACGCTCCTCACGGGGCGAAGGAGGCCAGACGGCCCCAGGCGTCGACGTCCAGCTCCTCGGCCCGTGCTGTCTCGGGCACGTCGCAGGCGGCGTAGGCGGCGGGCTCGACCACCCCGGCCAGGGTGCCCCGCAGCATCTTGCGGCGGTGGGCAAAGCCGGCCCGCACCACCTGGAACAGGCGTTCGGCACCCACCAGCACCGGGTCGACGGCGGGGCCGCCGGGGTGGCGGACGATGCGCACCAGGGACGACTCGACGTTGGGCCTGGGCACGAACACCGAGGCCGGCACCCTGCCCACCACCCGGGCCGTGCCCCAGTAGCGCACCTTCACCGAGACGGCTCCGTAGGCCGCGCTGCCGGGGCCTGCGGCCAGGCGGTCGCCCACCTCCCGCTGCACCATCACCAAAAGGTCGCTGATGGCGGGCACGTCGTCGAGGAGGTCGCACACCAGCGGGGTGGCCACGTTGTAGGGCAGGTTGGCCACCAGGTGCCACCCCCCCCTACCGGGGCCCAGGAGGTCGGCCCAGTCGAGGGTGAGGGCGTTGCCGCCGACGACCCGGACGCCGGCCGGCTCGGCCACCTCGCGGAGGAGGGGCAGGAGATGGCGGTCGACCTCGATCGCCGTCACCGCCGCGCCCGTCTCGGCCAGGGCCAGGGTGAGGCTGCCGAGGCCGGCACCCACCTCGACCACCCGGTCGCCGGGGCCCACCCCGGCCAGGCGGGCGATGCGTCGCACCGTGTTCGGGTCGACCACGAAGTTCTGGCCCAGAGCCCGGCTCGGCCGCAGCCCGTTGGCCTCGAGCAGCCCGAGCACCCGGCTTCGGCTCAGGGTCACCCGGCCATGTTGGCCGAGCCGAGCCCGGTCCCCGCTACAAGAGGCCGAGCGAACGGGCGCACCCGGGCCACGGGCTCCACCCGCTTATGGCCCGCAACCGCTTGGCGACCACCAGCTGCTGCGCACGGCTGTAGTCGTCGGGCAGGCCGACCTGGCCCAGGCCTAGCCAGGTGGCCTCGTCAAACTGCCAGTAGCCGTAGTACGGGGCGTCGTGGTCGTTGGTGTTGCCGGACTCGCACTGGGCCAGGCGGTCCCACACGGCGTCGCTGCCGGAGGAGGGCGCGGGGGAGGCCGCTGCCGGCGGTCGGGTGGTTGTGGGCCGGGGCGGAGGGGCCGCAGTGGTGGCGGGAGCCCTTTTGGCCGTGGTCGCCGTGGGCTGAGAGCTGGACGGGGACGTCCCGACCGTCGCCACCGTCGCGGCGCGGGCCGTCAGCAGCCGAGGCCGGCCGGTCGTGGCCGTGCGGGCCGCAGGACGGGGGGCGACCGACTCGGGGACGGACGCGGGCTGCACCTCGACGCTGACGGCATCGCTCTCGGCCCGGGCGGCGACGCCAGCGTCGACCAGGGTGCCGAGGAGCTCGTCGTCGGCCCCTGTGGCCTCCAGCGGAGAGCGAGCGGGTGTTCCGGCGGCCAGCACAACCTCCGCTCCGGGGGCGCCGGGAGCGCCGCCCGAGCCCGAAAGAGCCAGCGGGACCAGCAGCGTCGCCCCGCTCAGAGTGAGGGCGACAAGCGGCTTGCGGAGGTTGGGTGCAGGTGAGCTGAACAGGGGGCGCGCCTCGTGTCTCGGGGACGGGTCACCAGCCAGCAAGCGCGACACAAGGGCCAGGCGCTCGGGCGGTGAGGCAGAACCTACCGAGACCGGGATGATTGAGGCAAGACCGGAAAAGGCAGCCGGAACACCCGGCGGGTGTTCTCAGCAGTGGTCTGCTCGACCAGCGCCACCTCCTCTCCCCGGGCCGCGGCCACCGCCGCACCCACCACCGGGACCCACGCCGGGGTGTTCGAGCGCCCCCGGTGGGGCACGGGGGCCAGGTACGGGGCGTCGGTCTCGACCAGCAGCCGGTCGGCCGGGCACAGGGCGGCGGCGGCCCGGACCTCGGGAGCGCCGGGGAAGGTGACGATGCCGCTAAAGCTGAGGTGGCCGCCCACGTCGAGGGCCCGCCGGGCCTCGTCCGGCCCGCCCGTGAAGCAGTGGAAGACGGTGCGCTCGGGCACGCCCACCTCGGCCAGCACGGCGAAGGTGTCGTCCCACGCCGAGCGGGTGTGGATGACCAGGGCCAGGTCGGCCTCCAGGGCCCAGGCGATCTGCTCGGCGAAGGCGGTGCGCTGGAGGTCGCGGGGCGAGTGGTCGTAGTGGTAGTCGAGCCCGCACTCGCCGACGGCCACCACCCGGGGCCGGTCGAGGAGGTCGGCGACCGTGGCCGTGCCATGGCTGGCGTCGTGGGGGTGGAGCCCGACGGTGGCCCACACGTCGGGGTGGCGGCCGGCCACCTCGATGGCGGCCAGGGACTGGGCCCGGTCGGTGCCGACGGTGACGAACCCGCTCACCCCCTCGGCCCGGGCCTGGGCGAGGACGTCCTCCTCCAACGCGAAACGGCCCTCGTGGTAGGGCACGTGGCAGTGCGAGTCGACCCAGCCCACGGTGGGCCTCAGCCCGCCTCGTCGGCCAGGCGGGCGAGCTCCTCGTCGATGACCGCCGGCTCGAGCTTGGCGAAGACGGGGGTGGGCGTGCTGAGCGGGGTGCCGGGCACGATCGGGACCCGGCCCCAGGTGGCGGACGCGGCGGCGTGGTCGCCGGTGAGGATCGGGTAGGACGGCCCCCCCTCCTCGTCGACCTCGACCAGCTCGGGCATCGACGACCACGTCCCCTGTCCGCCCAGCTGCTCGTGCACCTTCTGAGATGAGTGGGGCAGGAACGGGGTGAGCAGGGCCTTGGCGTCGTCGACCACCTGCAGGGCCACGTGCAGGACCGTGGCCATGCGGGCCGGGTCGGCGGTCCGCAGCTTCCACGGCTCGGTGTCGGAGAGGTACTTGTTGGCCGCGAACACCACCTCCATGGCCTTGGCGATGGCCGCCTTCTGGCGACTCTTGGCCAGTAGGGCGCCGACCTGGGCGAAGCCGGCCTCGGCGGTGGCCAGCACGGCGTGGTCGATGTCGGAGAGGTCGCCGGCCTCGGGGATGGCGCCCAGGTTCTTGGCCGTCATGGCCACCGTGCGGTTGACCAGGTTGCCCCAGGCCGCCACCAGCTCCTCGTTGTTGCGGCGCACGAACTCGGCCCAGGTGAAGTCGGTGTCCTGGTTCTCGGGGCCGGCGATGGCCAGGTGGTAGCGCAGCGGGTCGGGCCCGTAGCGGGCGAGCACATCGCGCACGTAGATGACCACGCCCTTGGACGAGCTGAACTTGCGGCCCTCCATCGTGAGGAACTCGCTGGAGACAACCTCGGTGGGCAGGCCCAGCTCGCCCAGCTGGCCGGGGGTGCCGCCCCGACTGCCGTGGCCGCCGTAGCCGAGCAGCAGCGACGGCCAGATCACCGTGTGGAAGACGACGTTGTCCTTGCCCATGAAGTAGTAGGAGCTGGCGTCGGGGTCCTGCCAGAAGGCCCGCCACGCGTCGGGCTCGCCCTTGCGCCGGGCCCACTCGATGGACGCCGACAGGTAGCCGATCACCGCGTCAAACCACACGTAGAGCCGTTTGCCGGGCTGGTCGCGCCAGCCGTCGAGGGGGACCCGGACCCCCCAGTCGATGTCGCGGCTGATGGCCCGGGGCCTGAGGTCGGGCAGGAGGTTGGAGGAGAAGGCCAGGACGTTCGGGCGCCAGTCGACCCGGCTCGCCAGCCATCCGCCCAGCGCCTCGGCGAAGGTGGGCAGGTCGAGGAACAGGTGGTCGGTCTCGACGAACACCGGCACCTCGCCGTTGATCTTCGACCGGGGGTTGATGAGGTCGGCGGGGTCGAGCTGGCGGCCGCAGCTATCGCACTGGTCACCCC